>JBBQJE010000020.1:0-24150 GCA_038325635.1 Bacteroidales bacterium | reverse complement strand
GGTTTCTGGGGAGAGCAGCATTCTCCCATTCCGTCACCGGAAGTTCAGCAAATCATGGGCACCTGGTTCAAGAAATACTTTAAGCACAAAAAAATTATGATTCGCTATGCCAGGGATTTTGCCGGTTTTGAGTTTGGGTACTACTGGGATTCTTTTGCTCATTTTGACGAATCGAAACAATACAATGGAATGCTTGGTAAAGGTGATTACTGGAAGAGGCAGGTTGTGGGCGGAGAAGTAGCTTATGATTGGGGGCATTATAAGATCCAGCCAGGAGCCAGTCCTGATTCCTCACTGCTCAAGCCGGTGCATTTCAACTATATCATGGATCTTATCCGTACCCTTCATACCGACCATCTTGGCTGGATTGCCAACTATTCAAAAAAATCACTGGAAGTGACCCAGAAGGCAAGCCAGATGCAGAAAATTTTTGGATACAGATTTGTTCTGGAGGAAGCAGAATATACTAAAGAGGTAAGTCCTGGAGGAAAATTAAACATTATCATGAAGGTGCGAAACGTTGGTTCTACACCCATGTATTACGACTGGCCGATTCAAATTTCTTTGCTGGACAAGAAGGATAAAAAAGTTGTGTGGTCCGGAATCATAAAGGATGCAGATATTTCAACGTGGATGCCGGGAGATAAATGGAACAACACATCGCAACGGTATGACATACCTGCTCTTCTAAATATTGTAAAAGCGCAGTTTATTTTGCCCAGTAATTTGGAAAAGGTAGAATACCTGCTGGCTGTTTCTGTGTTGGATCCTTCAAGTAATCTTCCATCACTAAGATTTGCCATTCAAAATTATTTCAAAGGTGGCTATCATCCCATTGGAAGGATTGGCGTAGGAATGAAGCCAGATTCATACGACCTGAAGAATTTCAAGTTCGATAATTTGAAGGAGGACCACTCAATACATTACTGATATTTGCAGTCATTTCCGCAATAAAGCCCATCCGGATTCACAGACAAAGGCAATCGGATAGGAGAAACGGAATTAATTCCCATTTCTCCTATCCGATCAAAATCTTGATGCAGCAAGATTAAGTGGACTTTTATACTAAAAGGTTAAGGCCGGGTAACCCACAATTATCAAAAATTGCAAATCATGCAAGTTTTGATAATTTATTTTGTATCTTCGCTCTATGGATAATTACACAAATCGTAAGGAATACATAGACAAACTTCTGTCGTACAAAGATAAAGACCTAATAAAAGTCGTTAGCGGCTTGCGTAGGTCGGGCAAAAGTACTTTGCTGGAACTTTACCGCGAGTATTTGCTAAAACAGGGCATCGGCAAACGACAAATGCAGTTTTACAATTTTGAATTACCCGAAAATTACTTGAACAAAACGTGGAGTGATATTTACTTTGAGATAAAGAAAAAATTTCAAGCCGATAAAACCAATTATGTTTTTTTGGACGAAGTGCAAAACATACCACTTTTTGAAAAGTTAGTGGACGGGCTTTTTGCAACCGAGAATACAGATGTTTACATTACGGGGTCAAATGCTTTTTTGCTGAGTAGCGAATTAGCAACTTTGCTGAGCGGTCGTTACATCGAAATTTCTATTTTGCCCTTTTCGTTCAAAGAATACTTAACGGCACGAAAGATTGACACGAACAACAAATACCTAAATTTCGAAGCCTTGTTTTTTGATTACGTAAACGAAACTTCATTACCAAAGGGTGTGGAACTGCGAGAAGGTGGGTTTGATAAAATTTACGAATATCTGGAAGCCATTTACACCACAATAATCGAAAAGGACATCACACAACGACACCAAATAAACGATAAGCGTGCATTTTCTAATATTGTAAAATTTGTGGCTTCTAACATTGGAAACGCACTTTCGCCAAGCAATATTTCCAAAACACTCAAGCAAGACGGACAAAACATACATCACGCCACAGTAGAAAAATATTTGGAGTATTTGGTGGAGAGTTTTGTGTTTTACAAAATAAATCGCTTCGATTTGAAAGGCAAAAAACAATTAGCTACACAAGAAAAATATTATTTGGTAGACGTCGGGTTACTGAATATTTTAGCTGGCAAAGAAAGAATAACAGACAGAGGCCACATTTTAGAAAATATTGTTTGCTTAGAACTACTACGCAGAGGAAATAAAGTTTGGACTGGCACAGCCCGAAACACAGAAGTGGACTTTGTTTGCAAAAACACAACAGGCGAAATTGAATACTACCAAGTTGCATGGCAAATGACAATCGAAAGTACCGTAGAACGAGAGTTTGGGGCATTAGAGAAAATCAACGACAACTACCCGAAGTATTTGCTCACAACAGATTCGTTTACGCAAAACCGAAACGGAGTAAGACACTTGAATGTATTTAATTGGTTACTTGAAACAAGCGATAAGCAAGAATAACCACAGGTCATAATAAATAGGACAGTAATGGAAAACAATAATAGGACACTAAAAATTCTTCATACCTCCGACTGGCATCTTGGCCGGTCGCTTTATGATCGCAAGCGTTACGATGAATTTGAAAATTTTTTAAATTGGCTAGCAGAATTTATCAGGACAGAAAGCATTGATCTACTGTTGGTTTCGGGCGATATTTTCGACACCACAACTCCAGGAAATCGAGCGCAGGAGCTTTATTATGGTTTTCTGAACAAAGCTTCCCGATCCGGCTGTCGTCATGTAGTTGTTACGGGCGGGAACCATGATTCACCCACCTTTTTGAATGCACCAAAAGAGCTCTTGCTATTTTTTAATGTTTATGTTGTGGGGGCAATGACAGAAAACCCTGAGGATGAAATATTGGTTTTGAACGATAAATCTGGGGTTCCGAAAGCTATAATTTGTGCCGTTCCTTATCTGCGCGACAAGGATATTCGAACAGTTGCAGAGGGCGAGAAGATGGAGGACAAAAATCTAAAACTTTTGGCAGGTATTGCAGCCCATTACGATGCAATTGGAAATGCTGCATTGGGCAAACGAGGTGAAAATAATTCTATACCGATCATTGGAATGGGGCATCTTTTTACTACAGGAGGCAAGGTTACAGAAGGAGACGGAGTGCGCGAATTGTATGTCGGTGGAGCTGCTTGTGTGAGTGAAAACAGTTTTCCGGTCTGTTTCGATTACCTGGCACTCGGACATTTGCACTCTCCCCAAAAGGTAGGTAATTCAGCCCACAAGCGCTATTGCGGATCTCCGATTCCGATGGGTTTTGGCGAAGCAAATCAGGCAAAAAGTGTGACTGTGATTGAATTTTTAGGCAATATGCCAACGATTACAGAACACGAGATCCCTCGTTTTCAGGAACTGAAAAGTATTTCGGGGAATGCGGAAGAGATAAAGGCTGAAATTGAACGGCTTAAGGCGGCGCAGAGTAATGCCTGGCTGGAGATAATATACACCGGCACCGAACATTCTGCCGGACTGAATGAACTTTTAGACGAAGCGGTGGCAGGTTCTGCCATGGAGATTTTGCGTATCAAAGTGAAGCGAATCACTGAATACGCGCTAAGTCGCTCAAATGAGCATGAGACTCTTGATGATCTGGATGTTAATGATGTTTTTGAGAAATGTTTGGATGCCCATTGCATGGAAGAACCAGACAGATCTGAACTAATGAGCACCTACCGGGAAGTCGTTAGCGCACTTGTTGAAGTTGACATAAACGCTGAATAAATAGGCGATCCATGAAAATACTACAACTACGATTTAAAAATCTTAATTCACTGGCCGGTGAATGGGCCATCGACTTCACCGCTCCGGAATACGTTTCCGACGGGATTTTTGCTATTTCAGGTCCAACAGGTGCTGGAAAGTCGACCATCATGGATGCTATCTGCCTCGCTCTTTACGGAAAAACGCCCAGATTAAAGGGGATTTCGAAGAGTAGCAATGAGATCATGTCTCGTCACACCGGAGAATGTTTTGCTGAGGTTGTTTTCGAGTCGCAGAAAGGTCAGTTCCGCTGCACTTGGAGTCAACACCGAGCAAAAAAAAAGGCGACAGGTGAACTTCAGAATCCAAATCACGAAATTGTTGATTTTCGGGAAGGTACGATTATTGAATCGCAAATACGAACGGTGGCAAAAGCAATCGAAGAACGTACCGGGATGGATTTTGATCGCTTCACCCAATCGATGCTGCTGGCACAAGGAGGATTTGCCGCGTTTCTTCAGGCTGACGCTGATGAACGGGCTCCAATTCTTGAACAAATTACAGGCACTGAGATATATAGCAATATTTCCAAAAACGTGCATGAACGAAGGAAAGCTGAAAATATTCAACTAGATCTGCTAAAAGCCGAAACAAAGGGGATTGTATTGCTCAACGATGAGGAGGAATCCATTATCAATCAGCAATTAGCCGATTCAATGATCCTAGAGGCGGAACTCTCGGCGAAAAAATTAGGTCTCGACCATGCTATTTTATGGCTTCAAGGTATTGAGCAAATTAAATCAGAATTAGTATCCATTGATATTGATACACTAACTCAATTGGAGGTGCTGAAAAACTTTGAACCCCATCGGTTCATACTAAAAAGGGCGCTTCAGGCAGCCGAAAAGGATGGCGAATATGCAGCTCTCAGAGCAAAAAGAGGGCTTCAGTCTGATGAGCTTGAAAAACTGAAGAATGCTGAAGTCAAAGAGCCTGAGATGGAAACGAATCTTTTATTGGCAGAAAGTAACCATAGAAATGCGTTCGATTCACTAAATATAGTGCGATTAGATGCTGTAAAAAAACGTGAATTAATAAGGGTAGCTCGAGATCTGGATGTCAAGATAAGTGAGAGGCGCAAGTTGTTGGAAAACAGCTTGAAGGATCATAAAAAACAGCTTGTCTGCAAGATTGAAATGATTAAGGATAAGAAAAATTTGCAGCGTCAATCAAGAGATGATAACAAAAAATTGGTATTGGTTACAGAATTTTTGAATCAAAATGCTGTCGATGCTTCATTGGTATCTGATTTGACGGGCATTCGGGTTAAAATAGATAATTTGAAGGATGCTAAAGCAAATTATACATCGATTGGGAGCCAACTGGATGCAATCCAAAAGCAACTGGAAGCTGCTGATAAACAGCACATAATTCAGTTTGAATTCTATCAAAACAAAAAATCAGATCTGACAGATGCACTGAATAAGGTATCTAAACTTCGCCTTGACCTTTCTGATCTCCTGGCTGGACGGCTTCTGCGTGACTACCGGAGTGATTATGAGATGCTGATGAAAGACCTGGCTTATCTTAGGAAGATTTCGGATCTGGAAACGGAGCGGAAACAATTACAAGACCATCTTCCTTGTCCGTTGTGCGGATCTTTACACCACCCATTTGCTTTAGATAATATTCCGGAACCAGACGAAACAACCAGAAAAATCGAGCAGCTTTCGGCTTTAATTCGGCAGGCAGATCATTTCGAAGCAGCGATAAAAAAATCTGAATCCACCGAAATGAGGATAGCTGAAGAACTCGTCGTTGCCGATAAACAATTGCAAAATGTGCAGCATAGTAAGGAAACCATCTTAATTGGAGTGACAAGTAAGTCTGTCGAGTTGAGAGGTGCAACTGAAATGTATGCTAGTTTGACTGCCAAAATCGCCGTTCTACTTTTGCCATTTGGTTTTGCAGATATCGAAAGTGCTGATCTTGATGCATGTTGCGGATCATTGCAAGCAAGGCTTAAAAAATGGCAAGATTATAAGAAGCAGCAACAAGAAATATCAGATGAGGCCTCCATCTTGTTAAGCAGGATTGAAACTGCAAATGCATTAATAAAAAGTATGACGGTCTCCTTACGAAGTGAAATAACTGATATCCAAGATATTCGTCTTGAAATGGTGAGTTTGACAGAGAAACGAACAGACCTTTTGGGAGATATGAATCCGGAAACGGAAGAACAACGACTGAAGCAAACATTGGATACTGTCGAGCTATTAGAGAGAACGACAGGCGATTATAAAAATAAACTACATCAAGAGTTGTCGAGTTTGAAAGAACGTATTTTAGAACTGCAGTCAACGACTAAAAGACGTAAGGAAGAATTGGATCAGGAACAGGCAAAATTTTTGATTTCAATTCGAATAGCTGGTTTTGAAGATGAAGAAATCTTTTCAGGGAGCATTTTACCGATAGAAAGGCGGGATGAATTAATCCGGCAGGCAGATTTTCTGGATAAAAAGCAGGCAGATTTGATGACCCGGAAGAAAGACAGAGAAGAACGGCTACTCATGGAAAGTGCAAAGAATTTGACTGAAGCACCTATCGCTGATTTATTAATAGAGCAGTCAGAAACAAAAAAATCACTTAATACTATCCGAGAAGAAATTGGGGCCAACAGACAGAAATTAGTCGAAAATGCCAATGCCCAATTGAAACTGGGGGTACTTTTTCAGCGACGAGATAAGCAAGCGGCAGAATGCAAAAGATGGGAATCGCTTTGGAACCTAATTGGATCATCAGATGGTAAGAGGTACAGAAATTTTGCTCAAGGTCTCACTTTTGAAATCATGGTTTCACATGCAAACCTTCAACTGGAGAAGCTAACAGACAGATATTTGCTTGTGCGTGACACGAATCAGCCACTCGATTTGAATGTGATCGATAATTACCAGGCCGGGGAAATTCGGACAACCAAAAATCTTTCCGGAGGAGAGTCATTTATTGTAAGTCTAGCGCTTGCACTGGGCTTGTCTAAAATGGCCAGCAAAAAGGTGCGCGTAGATTCTCTTTTCCTAGACGAGGGATTTGGTTCCTTGGATGAAGATACCCTGGAGACTGCTTTGGAGACCCTTGCCAACCTCCGGCAGGATGGCAAACTCATTGGGGTTATCTCTCACGTTCCGGCATTAAAAGAGCGGATTACTACCCGGATTCTGGTTCAGAAATCCTCCGGTGGAAAAAGTACCATCAGCGGACCAGGATGTAGTAAATTGGATTAGAAAACACCTGCTAATCCAGATGAAAGACCTCCTCCATATTAGCCCACCATTCCTGCGTTTTTGGATCTGCTGCCATCTTTGCCACATCGGCAGCAAAATCGGTTCCGGTATATTCCATGTAGGCAAATCTTCTCGTTTTTTATCTTTTACGGTTCAATCAAATTTTCAAATCACCACTCTTCACTCTCCGATCTAAATTTAGATAATTTCATGCTATATTGACTTTATTAAAATCATGAATTAAAAAAATGGTGAATGGGCATAAAAAGAACTCCCGCAATGACTTGGCGATCAAATGCGGGAGATAGAAAAACCAAAAAAAGTGTGTAAATATACTTGGAGCCAATTATCTTTTGTAAAAAATGTCGTATCCAATCCAGTCTACTATATACGCTGAAAAATATACCTGATGCAGTGATTTGTAAAGGGTGGCGATATCTGTGATTGATTTTCCGATAAGGGCTGATATGGTGGAAGTTGTACCATCTTCGAAGGTAATCTGAAGATCGCGTTTTTCGCAAATTGAATGTTCTTCACCCTCTTTTTCTTCATCTTCAATAACTTTAACTACTGCTTTTGGCTGCAGCGTTCCATTTACATAAATAGCAGCAGCAGAACCTGATTTCCGAACAATTTTTACATCGCCTATGGTAAGAATATACTGGTGTTCACGACCATATTTTGCTGTATCCTTCTTGATGGAAAGCATTTTTTCTTCGTACAAAACGTTGGTTCCCTTTACTATTGTGAAGCTTGATACGATGGAGTCGCCGGATGTATATAGATATTTAGCGGTATTACCATTACTGAAAGCAAATTGCGAGGCGTATTTAGTTCCGAGTGTCGGGCTCTTCAATGAGGCAATAGTTAGACTGCCTTCTTTTACTTTGTCGATGGTCACATCTGCCACATTCACATAATCAAAATCGCGGTAGCTGTTATAGTTGTTGTAATAATTTGAAACTGAGATGGTGAAGTTATTTGTCAATGCGGAATCAGCTTTCTGGTATTCCCTTAAGTGTTTTGGGTCTTTAATTTTGGCTAATGGCAGGTTTACAATCATTTTGGACGGATCAGCAGTTTTAGTAAAGAACTTTATCAGCGCATATTTTTTACTTGCATCCGTTTTCAGTGCCTTGTAATCATAGGTTCCTTTGATGAGATCCAGCGGAATGTTCGTGGTATAAATGGTTCCAGCCTTCATCATTTCCATGCTGTTGTCTGTTACAGACAATAAATTAAATACCTTAGAACCTGAAATTTCTATCATGGTATTGTTCAAATTCTGCGAACTGCTCACGATGGCATCTTTGAGTGCAACCGGCGATGTGCCAGTTTCGGTTTTCGAACAACTTAGTAAGAGCAAACTCACAAGTAGAAATTCGGATAACTTTAGGGCTATGTTTTTCATGTTTTACTTTTTTAAATGATAAATATAGATTTGTATGACGATCCAAGGCCGAAATTCAATTTATTCATAGTCAAATATTATTTTACTTTAAACTAAATAAAAGCAACTTCAGTATAAATAGGAGAACGTTCATCCGAATCCCACTTTAACTCAGTTAAAATGGGAGCACTTAATTAATAAAGTTTTAGGATTAAAATAAAGAGACTGAATGTCCCTTTTAAAAGAGAATATCAGTCTCTAAAACAACTTCATTAGCTGCGTAATTAAAAGCATGGTGGAGAGTAATACCAATACAATCACAGTTCCCCATCCAATGATATTGTTTAAGGGCTTGTTGACATATTCTCCCATAATTTTCTTGTTGTTCACCAATAAAATCATGCAAACCAGAAAAACAGGCAATAATAAGCCGTTTATAACCTGCGAACCAAGAGAAATAGCGATCAATGGTGCATTGGGTAACAAGATAATTCCTGCTGAAATAATTAGAATCGAGGTGTACAGCACATAAAACTCCGGTGCTTCGTCCCATTTTTTGTCTATTCCAGCCTCGAAACCGAATGCTTCGCATACATAAAAGGAGGTTGCGAGCGGTAATATCGTAGCAGAGAAAATAGAGGCGACAAACAAGCCGAAGGCGAAAACGTGTGAGGCGAACTGTCCTGCTAATGGTTCCAAGGCCATGGCAGCATCCTTGGCTTCCTCTATCCTAATCCCATTAACATGGAGTGTCGAGGCACAGGCGACAATAATGAAAAAAGCTACAACTACAGTTGCAATACAGCCTACCAGGATGTCTATCAAGGTATATCTGTAGTTTTTCATTTTAAGCCCTTTCTCGATAACCGACGATTGCATGTAGAAGAGCATCCAGGGAGCAATGGTGGTCCCAATTATTCCGATGATCATCGCTAGACTTTGGCCGTTAACCGGGAATTCAGGATGAATAATACTATGTCCAATTTCACTCCATTGTGGTTTACCGAGAATGGCAGAGACTACATAAGTCAACAAGGAAACACTAAATATCAGAAATATTCGCTCTGCTATTTTGTAAGTGCCTTTTACAACAAGAACCCAAACCAAAAATGCTACTATTGGAACCGATATATATTTGCTGACACTAAACAACTCCATACTGCCTGCTACACCGGCAAATTCAGTGGTGGTATTTCCAATGTCTGCAATAATCAACGACAAGAAGATGAAAAAAGTAATTTTCACACCGGCGTTTTCCCTGATCAAATCGGCAAGCCCTTTGCCGGTAACAATTCCCATCCTGGCATTCATCTCCTGAATGACAATTAGGACCAAAAAAGAAGGTATTAAAGTCCAGATAAGGTTGTACCCGTAAATTGCTCCCGCAACAGAGTAGACGGTAATACCGCCCGCATCATTGTCTACACTACCGGTGATGATTCCAGGCCCGAGGATTGCTAAAAAAATTCCGAGCTTTTTTAAAAGCGATCTTCTTTTTATTTTGTCTTTTAACATGCCTGAACTCCCTATTTTTTATTTGTCCGTCTTTTGTTTAATAAATCTTCAATGACATCGTGAATAACCACCATTCCTTCCAATTGATTGCTTTTATTCACTACCGGAATCGCCAGGAGGTTATATTTGGAGACCAATTCAGCCACGTCGTCCATTTTTTGTTCATCGTAAAGGAAAATAGGATCATCGTTCATGATTTCAGAAATCTTGACAGAAGGGTCTGATACCAGTAAATCTCGGAAATAAAATGTCGCAATCAATTCATTGTTCGAATTGACGACAAAAAATCCAAACATCGAATCAATTTCCGGTTGATTCAGTCTTATTTCTTGAAGAACAGCGGCAATAGTCGTATTTTCATCGAATGCCAAAATTTCAGTGGTCATTATACTTCCCACTTCATTGTCTTCATATTCTAAGAGATCGCGCACTTCTGACGAGGATTCGGTGTCCATTTCGTTAAGAAGCAGTTCTGCCCGCTCTTCTTCCAATGAGTCGAGGAGATCAGCAGCTTCGTTGGCAGGCATTTTTTCCAGCACGTCTGCCATCTTTTCAACAGACATTCCTTCGATAATTTTGAGCTGTGCCTTTGGTTCCATCTCTTCCAAAACATCGGCGGCCATTTCTTCGTCCAAGGCCGAAAAGACAGATTGTCGTGATCGGTTGTCCAGATCTTCGATAATGTCAGCAAGATCGGAAGGGTGTAATGTGTTGAGTTTGGAGTAGGTAGAGGTAAGTTTGATACTCAGATTGGAGTAATCAATAGCCTCCATATCATCCCAGGAGATGAATTTGGAAGGAACACTGGATTTAATTAGTGAAAATAAAAATTTAGCAGGAGAGACAATGCCAATTCTTCTCAGCAAACCTTCAACGCCAACATCTACAGCAATTGCGTAGGTGATATTGTTGATAGTGGCTAATCTAACATCGTTTACACGTACGACTTTGCGACCATTCAGGTCGACAATCTGTTTGTCCATTACCAAGGCGGCCAATGGAATACTTACTTCTCTTTTATCTTCGGGTAATTCTTCCAGTTTGTTGCAAAGGACAAAAAGCCTCCCGTTTTTCTTTGAAACATCAAAAAAATCAAAAGAAAAGTGCTTTATCTCCTTGTTAATTTGCAAAGAAATGCCATAAACAATAGGTTTTTCTAGGGTTTCCTGATTGGTCGATAGCTCAGAACTAAGCAGCAGATCTTTTACAGAACCAATAAAATAACCTTCAGGGCCAAAAACTTTGGCTCCAATAATACGGCTTAAAAAAAATGGGACTGTTGAAGTCATAAAAGCCTCCTTTGCTTTTTTGAGTTAGCAGGAGGCTGGACACAGGTCGAGCTTCCCGACTAAGTCAGGATAAATATTTTGTTTCTACTCGAGCCTTCTTCCATATAAATGGTTTCTATTTTCAGCGGAACAAAAGTACAATAATATTCCAAAAAAAAACGGACGTACTTTTAGGTCTGCCCGTTTTTTTTATTTTATTTCTTTTTTAGCCACAGTCCTTCCATCGCTTCCAGCGTCTTTCCTTTGGTTTCAGGAACCATTTTCCAAACAAATACAAACGATAGCAAACTCATAACTCCGTAGAAACAATAAGTCACGCCACCACTAAATTCCATCATGGCAGGATAAGTGGAGGAGATGAAATAGTTAGCAGCCCATTGAGACGCTACCGCGATTGCGATGGCACTGCCTCTGATTTTATTTGGAAATATTTCTGAGATGAGTACCCAGCAGATCGGTCCCCACGACATCATGAAGGATGCAGTGTAGATGATGATAAAGATTAAAGTGCTGATTCCTATTACTTTCATAAATGCTAATGCCCCGATAGCAAACATACCAAGAGCCATTCCGATAGATCCTATCATCAACAATGGTTTGCGGCCATATTTATCCACGGTAGCTATGGCAAGCACGGTGAAAAGTACATTTACCAATCCCATCACGACCGTCTGCAACATAGACGCATCTTTGGCAGCTCCCATGCTTTCAAAAATACGCGGAGCATAATAAAGAGCTACATTTATACCCACAAACTGCTGAAATACAGAAAGAAGTATGCCAATGACAATCACCACTTTACCATACGCAAATAGTTTTTCGGAGGATGCTTCTACGGATGTTCTGATTTCTCTAAGGATGGTTATTGCTTTCTCTTTGCCATTGATTCTGGTCAGAATCGAAAGTGCTTCTTGATCCTGATTATGAAGCGCCAAAAACCTTGGAGTCTCGGGTACGAAGAACAAAAGAAGCGCAAAAATGCCGGCAGGAATGGCTTCAGAAATAAACATCCAGCGCCAGCCAATCGTATTGATCCATTCCAAGGTCTGACCATGAGAAATGCCATAGTTAACAAAATAGACCACCAACATTCCGAAGATAATGGCGAACTGGTTGAACGAGACTAATCTGCCCCGTATCTCTGCAGGTGCAATTTCCCCAATGTACATCGGACAAACTGCAGAGGCAATTCCTACACCAATACCGCCAATTATACGGTAAAAATTGAACATGAAAAGAAGCCCCATGGTGGGTTCACCCTTGGTAAAGAAGAATGCTTCAGGCCATCCAGAACCTAGTGCCGATATAAAGAACAGCACGGCCGCAACCATTAACGATTTCTTACGTCCTAATTTTGATGCGACAATACCGGATATCATTCCTCCAATAATACAACCGATCAGGGCACTGGAAATTGTGGCGCCATGCGCCAACGATCCCAGTCCCAAACCATTAATTAAATAAAGCTGAATAGATTTTTCAGCGCCAGAAATAACTGCCGTATCGTAACCGAAAAGGAGTCCGCCTAAGGTGGCCACCATGGTAATTCCAACGACATAAAACGAATTGTGCTTCTTCATACAATTAGATGTAGCAATTAATTATTTGCTCCAACATTTCCTGCTTTCCACTAATCTGTTTTGGTTCGCCAACTTCCTTGGCAAAATTGCAAAGATCAGTAAGACTTAGTTTACCTGCTTCATAATCAGCACCTTTTCCTGAATTGTATGAAGCATATCGATTTGCTTTCAGGCTTAGATAATCAGAGTCTTTCAATAGCTTATCCGCAATGACTAACGAACGGGCAAAAACATCCATTCCGCCGATATGGGCCAGAAAAATATCTTCCAGATCAGTAGAGTTACGACGCGTTTTTGCATCGAAGTTGATTCCACCGTTGGTGAATCCGCCTGCTTGGATTATTTCGATCATAGCCTCCGTAACTTCATAAATATTCGTTGGAAATTCGTCTGTATCCCAACCATTTTGATAGTCACCCTTGTTGGCATCGATAGAACCAAACATGCCGTTATCACGGGCAAATCTCAATTCGTGAGCAAAGGTGTGACCGGCAAGAGTTGCATGGTTTACTTCAATGTTCAATTTGAAATCATTCTCCAAACCATGAGCTTTCAGGAATCCAATAACCGTTTGTGTATCAAAGTCATACTGGTGTTTCATTGGTTCCATCGGTTTTGGCTCGATCAGGAAGGTGCCTTTAAAACCAAGTTTGCGCGCGTGGTCTTTTGCTGTACCCAGAAATCTGCCCATGTGCTCTAGTTCACGTTTGGTATCCGTATTGTGGAGACTCATGTAACCTTCACGTCCGCCCCAGAACACATAGTTGGTTCCACCCAAAGCGATTGTCGCTTCCATGGCATTCTTAACCTGAACAGCGGCATTAGCTAATACGCTGAAATCCGGATTAGTAGATGCTCCATTCATATATCGTGCATTCGAAAATACGTTCGCTGTTCCCCAAAGAAGTTTTGCACCGGTAGCATTCTGACGTTCTTTTGCAAAGTCGATCATGTCGGATAACCGTTTTTCTATTTCGAAAACGGTACCATCGCCAACTACGTCTGTGTCGTGAAAACAATAGAATGGAGCGCCAATTTTGCTGATAAATTCAAAAGCGGCATCCATTCTTTCTTTGGCTGCTGTCATCTTGTCTGCTGCACCAACCCAGGGGAAGATCTGAGTTCCGGGACCGAAAGGATCGCCACCATCACCGCAGAAAGTATGCCAATAGGCCACTGCAAAGCGCAGGTATTCTTTCATGGTTTTTCCTAAAACCACCTTGTTAGCATCATAATATTTGAATGCCATCGGATTTTTGGACTGTGGTCCTTCGTATTGAATCTGTCCAATACCCGGAAAATACTCTTTGTTACCTTTAAAAGCTGTCATAATAATGGAATTTTAGTATTAATATAAAATGTGTACGAATGATTTAATACATTAAAATCAGATAATTAGTTATTCACTATTCGTAATTCTTTCTGCTAAAGGCTATTAGCTTTTATCTTTAGCCCTTCAGCTGCTTATCAAGTTGAATTTTCCAGTTACGGTAGGCTTCTTCATACTGACTCTTTTTGGCGTGATCAGGATTCACCGTTTCTATTTTTTGAAGACTGGAAAATGCTTCTTTTGCCGAAGCGTAATATCCGGATCCAATCCCCGCACCCCGTGCCGCCCCAATAGAGCCATCCGTGTCATAAAGTTCGATGGAAGCGCCAGAAATACCTGCGAGAGTTTCCCTAAACACCTGACTAAGAAACATATTCGCCTTACCGGCACGAATAACCTGTGCCTTGATGCCAATTTCCTCCATTATTTCCATTCCATATTTAAAGGAGAAGACAATTCCCTCCTGCGCTGCACGGAAAAGATGAGCATCCGTATGAATGTTGAATTCCATTCCGGAAATCTGTCCACCAATATTTTTATTTTGAAGTACCCGTTCTGATCCGTTTCCAAAAGGAAGAATACTTAATCCTTCTGATCCGATGGCAATGGTGGCTCCTTTGTCGTTCATTTCCTGGTAGGTAAACGCTTTGTTTCCAATGTATTTGTTTAACCATGAATTCAAAATACCGGTTCCGTTGATGCAAAGCAAAACCCCAAGCCGAGAAGCCTCCTTGGTATGGTTAACGTGAGCGAAAGTGTTTACTCTTGATAATGGATCGTATTTTACTTCACCACTAACTCCGTAAACGACTCCTGAGGTTCCGGCAGTGGTTGCAATTTCCCCAGGGTTTAAGACATTGAGCGACAAAGCATTATTCGGTTGATCACCTGCGCGGTAGCTGATTTTTGTCCCCTCAATTAAACCAAGTTCAGCGGCTGCTTCAGCATTAACGACCGATTGAACAGAGAAAGTCGGTACTATCTCTGGAATCAAAGATGGATCGAATCCATAATAATTGAGGAGACTGGAGGCAATAGAATCTTCTTTGAAATTCCAAAGAATGCCTTCCGATAGGCCACTGGCGGTGGTCTTAATATCTCCTGATAACTTCATGGCAATATAATCTCCGGGCAACATTATTTTATCAATTCGACTGTAAAGTTCCGGCTCATTCTCTTTCACCCATTTTAGTTTGGATGCAGTGAAATTGCCTGGCGAATTCAAGAGATGGCTCAAACAAAATTCTTCTCCCATCTCCATTAAGGCTTTGTTCCCGTAAATGGCAGCTCTCGAATCGCACCAAATAATTGAAGGCCGCAAAACAGTCTTGTTCTTGTCAACCACCACCAATCCATGCATCTGGTATGAAATCCCTATAGAATCAATCGATTTGGGATTTATTTTTGAAAAATTTAAGGCCTCGCGAATGGCTAATTTTAAATTGTCCCACCATAATTCAGGGGATTGCTCTGCCCATCCTGCCTGTAAGGCCGTAATTTTCATTTCCTGCTTTGGATAAAAGGCCGAGGCTACACATTTACCCGAAGCACCATCAACAATCGATGCTTTCACCGATGAGCTTCCAACGTCAATTCCTAAGAGATACATAACGGTTTGTTATTAAATATTTATAATCTTTTCAGCTCTGATACAGTAGATTGTTTTACAATGATTCCCGGATAATAAGTTCTGTTGGTACCATGAAATCAAGCTTTTCGTTCGCTGATGCAAATTCGGCAGCCTTCTTTCCCATTAATTTAAAATCGGTCGAAATAACGGTAATCCCATCTGCAACGAATTTTTTCATTGGTGTGTCGTTGTATGAAAGTAGACCAAAATCATCCCGTAATTTGAATTTTTTTCGATTTGCTTGTTCTAGAATTGCCGCCAAATCGATGTCCTCAAAAACAAGATACACTTTACCAACTTTAATATCCAATTCGTCGATATTGTATAAAATGCTGAAGTTTAAATTGTTGTCGACGCAAAAGCGATTAACATTCTCAACTGATTCGAATGGATGAAAAGTGTACTCCGGATAGACGCATACCACTTCATCGTATTTTCGGAGTAAATGCCAACCGGCTGAAAGACATCGGTATACTGATTCGTTAAAATCTTGATAGACCTTCGCCTGTCCGGCTTGTGCATGAATAGACCAGTCAATCAGGAGTAATTTATCCGGATCAATCTCGCTGATGATTTCAGGAATTTCCGGATGATTGAAATTCATGATAATATAGGAACTGAACTTTCCATTACTATTGTGAATGATGGACTTAAACAGTTCAAAATTATAATGGTGGAAGTTAATATCCACCAGCGTGTTTTTAGGTAAATTCTGTTTAAAGGAGTTGTAGAGAACCTCCTTATAGGCCTTAAAAGTATCCAGAAACAGGAATACCTGCTTTTGAGATCGGGTTACAAAATAGCCCTTATTGGGGATGGCCTCAACAATACCTCTCCTTTTCAGTTCTGTATAGCTCTTGAAAACGGTATCTCTCGATAGACCAGATTCTTTCATCAGGTCGTTAACAGAAGGCAAAGGGTCGCCCTCCAAAAGCATTTTGAAATTAATTGAACGAATCATTGCATCAACAAGCTGCTGCACTTTTGAAACGCCTGAATTAAGATTCGGTTTGAAATTGAATTTTTTCATTTTTAAGCCAAAATCAACTGTTCTGATCCGTTCTGCAAATATAGGAGATAATGTAAACCTTGAAGATTGATTATTTATGTTGTTCAGCATATTTTTGGTTTTCTCATGTACATCTATTATAAATGTATTTTTTACGTTTATTATATTCGTATTTTTGGTGTTATTAAAACTAATTCTATGAGAAATAATAGTTCCATTCGATTCATTTTCATTGTTCTATTGATGATTATTTCCCTTTCGGGGATGTCACAGTCCAACATTATTATCCATGCCGACCAGCCTGGTGCAAAAATTGATAAAGCCATTTACGGTCATTTTGCAGAACATCTTGGCCATTGTATTTATGGAGGTATTTATGTGGGTGAAAATTCAGAAATACCTAACACCAAAGGTTTTCGTTCTGATGTGGTGGCAGCCTTGAAAGATTTGAGCGTTCCGCTGATCCGGTGGCCCGGAGGATGTTTTGCCGATACCTATCATTGGAGAGATGGGATTGGTCCGAAATCTGAAAGACCTTCCATTATTAATGTTCATTGGGGCGGAGTAACCGAAAATAACAGCTTCGGAACCCACGAATTTTTGGATTTCTGCGAGCTGGTTGGTGCTGACCCTTATGTTAATTTGAATGTTGGTAGCGGTACCGTTCGGGAAGCCGCCGAATGGGTGGAATATGTTACTTCGGCCAATGAGAGTCCGATGACCAAATTACGCAAACAAAATGGTCGCGAGAAGCCATGGAATGTGAAATATTGGGCTGTTGGAAATGAAACATGGGGTTGTGGGGGTAATATGCGCCCTGAATATTACGCAGATATTTACCGCAATTACGCCTCGTTTATGCGCGCTCCTGGGATCTACAAAATTGCAAGCGGAGCTAACGTGGAAGACTACAAATGGACCGAGGTGATGATGCGCGAAGCGACCCGGATGATGAATGGTATTTCGTTGCATTATTACACCGTGCCAAATACCTGGCAACAAAAAGGATCTGCCACCAACTTTGACGAAGCCGGATGGTTTAATGTCCTGCAGAAAACATTAAAAATGGAGGAACTTGTGACAAAGCATTCTGCCATTATGGATCAATATGATCCTAAGAAAAGAGTTGGTTTACTAGTCGACGAATGGGGAACCTGGTATGACGTCGAACCAGGTACAAATCCCGGATTTCTTTACCAACAAAATACCTTGCGCGATGCTTTGGTTGCCGGAATTAATCTGAATATCTTCAATAACCATGCCGATAGGGTTCGTATGAGTAACATTGCTCAGATGATCAATGTGTTGCAATCAGTCATCCTGACCAAAGATAAGGAGATGGTTCTTACTCCAACCTATTACGTATTCAAACTGTTTAAAGTACATCAGGATGCGATAATGCTTCCGGTCGAGCTTAAATGCAATCAATATACCGTTAATTCACAGTCTGTTGATGCTGTTAGCTGTTCGGCCTCTATCAAAAATGGCATTGTCAGTGTCACCCTTTGTAACCTGGATCCAAATAAGGCCCAGGAAATTAATTTTGACCTTGCCGGACTCAGTCCTACAAAAATTTCCGGTCAGGTTGTGACTGCCAATAAAATCAATGCCTACAACGATTTTGGAAAAAAAGATGAAGTCTCCATAGCAGATTTTAAAAACGCAAAGATCACAAATGGTAAAATAAATGCAGTATTACCTTCTAAATCGGTTGTTCTCATTCAGTTACAATAATTTGAGACAGCGTACTATCCGCACTTCCGAATAGTACGCTCAACTCTAAAAAGAGCAATTAACTAGCACAAAAATCAATTTTTAATTATCTTTGATGCTTCGACTCTTCGACCAGTTTGGGGAATGCAGGTTCAAACAGCTCGCGACCCGAAGCCGACCCGAAAATCGAAAATCCAAAATCGAAAATCCAAAATATAATGTGTTATGAATGAATTACTTTCCAAATTAGCCGAATGCATTGAATTTGGCAAAATCAATCTTGCTTCTCCCTATCCGCCACAAATGAAAGGCCTGGAAGGAGCCGATGAAATTACCCGCCGAGCCCTGGAAGAAGGTGTCGCACCTCAGGATATCCTTACCAGCGGTCTCATGCCGGGTATGGAAAAGGTTGGAATCAAATTTCGTGAGAACAAAGTTTTTGTCCCTCAGGTGCTTATGTCAGCCAAAGCGATGAGTACAGCGATGATCCACCTAAAACCATATTTCATTTCCGGAGCAGTGAAGCAGAAAGGAACATTTATATTGGGTACTGTATCGGGCGATTTGCATGATATCGGTAAAAATCTAGTCTCCATGATGCTTGAAGGCAATGGTTACAAAGTTATTGACCTTGGAACAGATGTTGGATCAGAGAAATTTATTGCGGCATTGAAAGAAAATCCGGGTGCAACGATAGGACTTTCAGCCTTGTTAACCACAACGATGTCAAACATGGAGAAAATTACGAAAGATATCAAGGCAACTTCCCCGGAGACAATGGTAACCATTGGAGGAGCACCCGTTAATGATGATTTTTGCAAAAAAATAGGTGCAGATCATTATTCGCCTGATCCTCAGGGAATTGTTGAATATCTGAATAAGAAATTAGCTTCCTAGATAATGAAAGGGATAATTCCAGAAATCCACAAAGGCCGAGTTCTTGTTTCAGATGGCGCGTGGGGTACTTTTTTGCAGCAAAAGGGATTGAAACCGGGTGAGTGTCCGGAAGCATGGAACATTGACAGACCCACTGACGTTCTGGATATTGCACAGAGTTATATAGATGCCGGAGCCGATATGGTAGAGACCAACAGTTTCGGCGGAAGCCGTTTCAAATTGGGAAAATACGGATTCGGCGACAAAGTATATGAATTCAACAAAGCTGCAGCTGAAATTAGCCGAAAAGCCGCTGGACCTGATCGATTTGTTTTAGGTTCAATTGGACCTACCGGGAAACTTCTTCTGATGGACGAGGTAACCGAAGAGGAGCTTTACGACGCCTTCAAAGAGCAATCCATGGCCTTGGAAGCCGGCGGTGTCAATGCCATCATGATCGAAACCATGACCGACCTCGAAGAAGCCCGAATTGCCGTTAAAGCAGCCAAAGAGAATACTTCTTGCGAGGTTTTTGCCACCATGACTTTTGAGAAAATTATTGGCGGTGGCTACCGTACCATGATGGGAATTTCTCCAACCGAAATGGCCGAAACACTCGTAGAAGCCGGAGCCGATCTGATCGGTACCAACTGTGGGAACGGAATCGAAGATATGATCGGGATGGTGAAAGAGATACGTACCGTTAATCAGACGATTCCTGTGCTGGTTCATGCCAATGCGGGCATGCCAAAATACCAAGATGGTGTAACCACTTTTCCCGAATCACCCGATGATATGGCTTCACGGGTTAAAGAAATTATCGAAGCAGGAGCAAACATCGTTGGCGGCTGCTGTGGCACTACTCCTGAGCATATTTCTAAGGTTAGGCAGGTGGTGAAATCACGCTAGTTGAATGCTTTTTTCCGGATCACAAATTAGGATATGATACTACGAATTATCTTTAAATTTGCTAAAAATTGAGAAGATGAATATTCAAGCTGAAAAATTAGAGTTGGTTCGGTTGATTCTGGATACGGATAACCCTGAAATCTTATCATCTGTGAAACAAGTATTTTCCAATGCAAACAATCTTGATTTTTGGGACGCTCTGCCACAATACCAAAAGGATGAGATCCTTTTAGCAATTGAAGAACTTGATAAAGGTGAATTCGTTTCTTATGACGATTTCATAAAAAAGCACAAGTAATGAATCGGGAATTAAGGTTTGCACCTAAAGCATCCGTAAAACTCGACAATCTTCTGTGTTTTCTATCGATATTCTAATCGATATATTGAGGTTGTTGCAATCTTTGATAATCGTCAAAATCCTAAATCGTTATTGGACAATAATGTTAACGAGCCCTCAAAAGATTATTGATTCATTTATTTTCTGTAAAATAAATATGATAGAATACAATTTCAACTTTCGTGATTTAACCCTTGATCTGCCAACGCTAAAGGCAGTTCTTGGTTTCCCAGATACCGAGCTCCCTGATCCTTTTAATGAATACTTGGATGAAGCCTTGGAATTTGCAGCTCAGCTTATCGAAATTAAGTCCTGCTATCTGATAATTGAGGACATTAAATTAGATCCTTCAAAAGGAAGCGTACAGGCCAATGGAAGATCTTTTCAGGTAGGTAAAACAATTTGTAAAGAGTTGAGAGGTATTGAAAAATTACTCTTTTTTGTTTGTTCGGCGGGTAAATCGATTGGCGAAAAATCAGCCGAGTTATTGAAGGGTGATGATCCCGCCAAAGGATATATTTATGATCAGGTTGGTATATTTCTGGTCGAAGCAGCAGGAGACAGAATGCAACAATTGATCCAGCTTGATTTGGCAAACAGAAATGAAAAAATGACCAACCGATATAGTCCGGGGTATTGCCATTGGAGTGTGGCCGATCAGCACAAGCTTTTTTCGCTGTTTCCAACGGCTCCCTGCGGAGTGACCTTGACTGATTCTTCCTTGATGAATCCGGTGAAATCGATTAGCGGACTGATCGGAATCGGGAAAGAGGTCAGGTATCGCGAGTATCCCTGCGATTTGTGCCTTAATCTGGATTGCGTTTATCGGAAAATCCATCCCGGCAAACAGGTAAAACATTGAAGTAGAATTCTTGAATTATTTACCTAATATTAATATTCAAGGGATAAAAGAATCAAATTGATTACCTAACTTTGTGATCGTCAAATTAAAACATTTCATTATGAATAGAATAGCTGAGGTTGTTAAGCCGGGCGTGGTTACTGGAACCGACCTGCAATACATCTTTAAAGTCGCCAAAGCAAATAGATTTGCTCTTCCTGCTGTTAATGTGGTAGGGTCATCATCTGTCAATGCCATTATGGAAGCAGCGGTTATCGCCAACGCCCCTGTTATGATTCAATTCTCAAACGGTGGCGCAATTTTCAACGCCGGTAAAGGTTTGAAATTGGAAGGTCACAAAGCCGGTATCCTCGGTGCCGTTGCCGGAGCCAAACACATCCACACTTTAGCTGAAGCGTATGGTGTTCGTGTCGTTCTTCATACCGACCACGCAGCAAAAAAATTACTTCCGTGGATCGACGGACTGCTCGACGAAAGTGAAAAACACTTCGCTCAAACAGGTAAACCACTCTTTAGCTCACACATGCTGGATCTTTCGGAAGAACCGCTCAACGAAAATATTGAAATCTGCAAACGCTATCTGGAGCGTATGAGCAAAATTGGCATGACACTCGAAATTGAACTTGGTATCACCGGTGGTGAAGAAGATGGCGTTGATAACAGCGGTATCGACAACAGTCTGCTTTATACTCAGCCAGCTGACGTGTGCTATGCTTATGAAGAATTGGGTAAGATATCTTCTAACTTTACCATTGCAGCTTCTTTCGGAAACGTTCATGGTGTTTACAAACCGGGAAATGTGAAGTTGATGCCGATTATTCTTAAAAATTCACAAGAATACATCAAAGCGAAACTCGGATTAACTGACGAACATCCTGTAAATTTTGTATTCCACGGTGGATCAGGTTCTTCATTCGAAGAAATTCGCGAAGCCATCGGTTATGGGGTAATCAAAATGAACATCGATACCGATACGCAGTGGGCCTATTGGGACGGTATTCGCCAGTTTGACGCCAAAAATCACGAATATCTGCAAAGTCAGATTGGTAACCCGGAAGGTGCCGACAAACCAAATAAAAAATTCTACGATCCTCGCGTTTGGATCAGAAAAGGGGAAGAAAGTTTGATCGCCCGTTTGCAAGTGGCTTTCAAAGACCTCAATGCAGTCAATAGCTTGTAATAAACCTTAAATAGTTATAAAAGAACCGTCCGGGTAACCGAGGCGGTTTTTTTATTTGGTACTTTTGAGGAAAGAATAAATAAATTTTCGATTTTCGATTTTGAAAGAAAGCCATGATTTAAATGGGTTGTCTTTTCCTGAAATTACAATCAGAATTACCATGAAGTTGTGCTATTCATTTTTGCTGATACTTTTGCTCCCTCTCGGGATTTATGCGCAAAAAATGACTGCATCGAAAGCGAAGATCGAAGTGCTTTATCAGGAAGCTTTAACCCTCTCTCAGCAAGGTAATTCAGTGAAATCATCGCAGAAGCTTCAGGAAATTTTGAAACTTGATTCCGCCTTTTTCATGGCCTGGTTTGCGCTGGCGGATCTCAGTCATGAGGCCGGAAAACCCGATGATGAACAGTTTAATCTTCAAAAAGGATTAGCCCTTTCGGGTGATTCCTATCCGGCTGGATTTAAATTTCTGGCTGAGTTATTGTACAAGAAGGGTGATTATGCCGAAGCAATGAACCGCATGGAACATTATGCCGCATTAAAGAAATCCCTAAATCCATCAGAGCAGCTTCTGCTGGAATCCTGCCGTTTTTCTGTTGAGGCAGTGAGTCATCCTGTTTATTTTCAGCCGATTAATCCAGGCGATTCAATAAATACTGCGGCAGAAGAGTATTGGCCGTCCCTAAATGCCGAATCCAACGAATTGGTCTTCACCCGACTCGAAACAAAGGATATAAATGGGAAACCTTTGCAAAAACCACAGGAGGATTTCTATTATTCCACCTTGGATTCATTTGGATGGCGGAAGGCGAAACCTATTGGACCCCCAATAAATACGGAAGAAAATGAAGGCGCTCAGACCCTATCTGCCGATGGAAGGATACTCATTTTTACCGGATGCGGGAGGCCAGACGGGGTAGGAAGTTGTGATTTGTACCTTTCCGTCAATAAGAATGGAACCTGGACAGTGCCGGTTAATATGGGCGAACCGGTCAATAGTGGAGCCTGGGAGTCTCAGCCATCCTTATCTGCTAGCGGAAATACACTCTATTTCGTGAGTAGCCGGCGAGGAGGCAAAGGAAATATGGATATTTGGAAAGCTGAAAAGACTGCGGTTTCGCCGGATGGCATACCGTTGTTTGGTAATGTAATCAATGTGAGTGAGTTAAATACTTCCGGCAATGATCTTTCCCCTTTTGTTCATGCGGATGGTAAAACGATCTATTTTGCCTCTGATGGACGCCCCGGATTGGGAGGAACTGATCTTTTCATTTCAAGGTTTGAAAATGGCAGATGGTCGGTACCTAAAAATCTAGGATATCCGATAAATACGCTTGGAAATGAAGAAGGTTTGATTGCCGAGGTAGCTGGCGAGCGAGCCTGGTTTACCTCCAATCGTACCCCTGAAAATGGGCGCGATATCTACTATTTCGCCTTACCCGATTCGCTGAAACCCGCGTCAGTCTCTTACCTGAAGGGAATCATTCTGGATAAACAAACCGGAAAGAAATTGAATGCAGACATCGAACTTTCAAATCTTAAAACAAAAAGAATCGTCCGCACAATTTTATCGACCGAAAACGAGGGTGAATTTTTGATCTGT
>JBBQJE010000019.1:0-24342 GCA_038325635.1 Bacteroidales bacterium | reverse complement strand
TGTAACCCGTGCAGATACCAATTTCACTGGGATGAAGGAGGATGAAATTGAAAAACTAAAATTGAATGATGCAATCCAGATGCACCGTGACACCAAAATAGCCATCCAAAATTATGCTGCGGACCATGATTTGATTCCAGTGAAACCAACCATACTTGTTGCTTGCAAGGATACCACTCATGCAAAATATATTTTTGAATATGTTACTTCAGAAGCGTTTTATGAAGGTGAATTTAAGAGTAAAACCCTTCAGATAGATTCAACCAGTAAAACAGAACTACAAGTAGAACAATTACTTACACTTGAAAAACCAGACAATAAAATTGAAATTGTGATTCATGTCGACATGCTAAAAGAGGGTTGGGACGTTGCGAATTTGTACACTATTGTCCCACTGCGAGCAGCAAACGCATTGACGCTCATCGAACAAACCATTGGACGCGGTTTACGTTTGCCCTACGGAGCCAAAAGGACAGATGATGCAAAGGTAGATATGCTCTCGATTATGATGCACGACAAATTTCAAGAGGTTGTTGATGCTGCTAATGACAAGGGATCTCTCCTTTATTCAATAGGAAAAATTCAACTTTCAAAATCAGACTTAAATTCAAAAAAAGAGAGCATTGAATCAAAAACAAAAGATCTTATTGAGTTGGAAGAGGAAGAAAAGAGAATTCCTCAGATAAAGGATGAAATCATGCGGCAAAAAGCGGAAAGACTGCATATTGCGAAAGTTGCCGTCAATACGGTAATTAGAAGCATTATTGCATTAAATGAGATTCAAATGCCGGACGAACTTCACAATCCGGAAATTAGGCAAAAAGCAATTTCACAAATCAAAGAAAAAATCAGGGTAGATTATCCGCTTCTTTCGGATGCTGAAAAAAACGCTATGGAGAAAGAGGTTACACTGGTAATAAATACGACGATTGAAAATATTGTTAGAAATAATATACCTATTCCAAATCTCAAAGTCTCGATGTCGCAGAACAAAGGAATTATAAAAGATTTCGATTTAGATGAAAAGGCATTTTGTGAAAATATATTGCAACAAGAATTCGAATTGATTCGTGAAACAATTTTCGACCACAAACAGGACAAAATCAAAATCCATTCTAAAGGGTTGTGGCTCGAATTTATTCTTTTGGAATTGCTGAAGAAAAAATCGGAAATTGATTATGAAAATAACTCAGACCTATTATACAAACTCTGCCAACAAGCCGTTAATGCCATTAAAAAATCGCTCAAAAATCCTGAAACAATAGGTGACACAGTTCTTATCTATCGTGACCTAATTGCCAATAAAATCTACAGCCAGATTAAGCCTAATCTGAGCATTTCAACGATTAGTGAATCCAAACAGGAAGTTAAACCATATTCATTGCTACTATCAACAAATTACACCAAAGAAATAGAGGATGAGATACTAAATTACCATGAAACAGTTAGTCCAAAACTTCTCTCAAGCAAGGTCTTCAACGGCTTTTTAAAATCCTGCCACAATTTCTACAAATTTGATTCTGTACCCGAAAAACAATTTGCTACGATTATTGAGAATGCTGACGAGGTGATTAAATGGCTTCGTCCGGCCACAAAGCAATTTAACATTTGGTACAACAACAATTCTGATAGATATGTTCCTGATTTTGTTGCCGAAACACAGGATGTCATTTACCTTATCGAGATAAAGGCAGAAAACGAATTGGATGACAAAATAGTAAAATTGAAATCAAATGCGGCAATTACCTATTGCCAAAATGCAAGCGAAATCAACAAGCAGCGAAATCAAAAGTCATGGAAATATGTATTGATCCCGCACAACAAAACGGAGGCCAACATGAGTTTTGGACGATTGGTGGCGGAATTTATTTTGTAATCTCCCCAATCGCCCCCGCAACTTCTAACCCGGTATTTCTCCCTTGATCGTTTAAAATTACCTGTCCCGACTTTTTGTCGGTCAGCATCACTTCCAATAGTGACGTCATACTTTCTTCGATGCGGCCATCCATTAATCCATGAATTGGGGATGCAAGGCTCGTAGCCGCTTCCCTGCGGGCAATGATAGAAAGAAGATAATGGTTGTTTTCAAGTACTAATTCAATCTTTTTCGGATCAATTTGCAATTTTTTTAATGCCGTACCATTGTAGGTCGTAAAGCGGATCAGTCGATCGTGTAGCCATATCCCGGCAATAAACCCGACAAATGAGTTTCTGATCCAGGGTATGTTAGCGATCGATGCCTTTATCGATATCCCCGGAAGGGAGAAATGGTTCGATTGCATCCATACATAAGCGCTTGGAAAAGAACGTCCCCAATCTTTCTCCGTATAGCCCCGACCGCTGTCAAAATTGATTTCATCGTTGCCGACCTTGAGTTGGCCGGCTATCGAATGATCCATACTCACAATGCCGTGGTAGCATTCCAGAAACGGAACAAAAGCGAACGGACCCATGATACCCGGCGAATACCAAGGCTTTGGCCATGGAACTAGCCCAGAAAACTCAAGTCTTCCGGACATTCCTGGCAGGTCTAATTCAATGTAATCCTGTGTGAAAAAATTATTCCCAATAGCAATCCTGAAAGAATCTACGGAAAAAGAAAAATTTTCAAACGCAAACTTATGATATACAGAAGTTTGTCTCTTTCCATCCAATACCTGAATGAATGCCTGTCTTCTGCCCTCCTCATCCATCGCAACACCTGGAATAATGGCAAAAGCTTCCGTCTCACTAGTGTTGACTAGCTTGAAGTACCACCCTTCGAAATAGCGCTTTTCCTTTCCTTCTCCCTGAAACTGATCAGGATTTAAGAGGCATCTGATTTTATTTTTCACACCTTAGCTTCTGCCACTCTTCGCTTCCGGTCGACCACTTTAACGCTAAACGAATTCGAATTCCCTGTATGTTTCTTTAGTTCAAAAAGATAGGGAGTCTTGGTCGTTTGCGGCTTGAATGGTATTTCGCCCAATTTTGAACTTCCTTGCCAAATCTCATATTTTTCAATGGCCGCATCACCGGCATAAGCAGAATGCCAGGTAATAACGGCAGAATTACTATTTATTGAAACCTTTGCATCACGAGGCGGTGTCAAATCCTGAAATGATTTTTGAAAATAATTGGTCTTCCCCTCTTTAACCCTGGAAGCCACGAACTCTATATTTTTGCGCTCTGCATCTGTCAAAGCCTGGGCTTTCACCTGAGCATGCATTAAGTTATAGGACAACTGGCATTGCGCCGGATCGTCACTAATCTTGCCTATTCCAATAATGGCCGTATGAATACCTGGTGTCGACAAGGAATAACGAATTAAATCCCGGGCCGACATCTCATCGCTACCAACTTCCAAAACGACGTGGGATACTTTATTCGACCATTCTGCTTTTTTGGAATACATGGCTCCGTCGGCAAAAACTTTCATGGCAATAATTCCCATATTCTTGGCTGCTGCAACCGGAATAACATTGTATTGCATGTTGAAATTGAGTTTGTCGTTGGCATTAATAGCCACCAGCATCGCATCCAGAAGATCTTCCGAATCCCTTTGAATCATCTCCATCATTACCGAGGTATCATTGTGCCCCGAAAATCCGATGTGCCGAATCAATTTTTCATTCTTCGGATTGAGCCCTGTCTTGTTGGAACCATCCCGCACATCTCTTAACGCAGCAAGGGCTCCGATAGATAACGCATTGGGATCCGTGTTGGAATAACCTTCGTACAAGGCGTCTACCTCCTCCATCCTGTTCAGATTATGAATCAGTACCATATCCAGATAGGCGTCTTTAGGGTAACTTCCTTGTCCATCGCCAAAAATTTGAGTCAACGAACGCCGAACATCATCCAATGCCTTGGTACCTTTTGGTCCGTTAGAATTTCCTAACACGGAGGGCTTATCATCACCACCTTTACCAAAACGGAGCATTGTTTTCGAGGTCAGAAATATTTCCTTTCGTTTCGAGGCATCATAATTGGGCGTCTCAGGCACCAAGCCCAATTTACGGAATGCTTTGCCGTAATTTACCTGACTCGGTCCATAAACATTGGAGGTATCATAGTAATTCACGCCAAGATGATAGGCCTTCTCGATTATGGCCACCGGATCCGTATTCTCGGGAGTCCATTGGAGCGACGATTGTCCACCAAGACCCAGCGTGGTTACCTGAAACCCAATTTTGCCAAAGGTTCGCTTCATCAAGGGAGCTGTACTCTTAACATCTTCTGCAGCAAAAATATAGGGCGCCACGGTAGTCCCAACTGCTATCAATGCGGATGTTTTAATAAATTGGCGACGCGTTTTCTGTGATGGATTATTTGTGTTCATATTTTCGTGTATTGATCCATTAACTCTACGAAAAAAACAGAAATCAGTTACATATAGTGATGGGTTACCGGTAGGAAGTGCATTTGTACCAAACCCTACATAAAACCTAACTCTACCCATTACCCATCCCTACATTCCTACATTTCAGTGATTTCAAAAATTGAACTGGTTAATGCCTCTGAACCCGAAACATTCAATCCAACTTTCATCAGAAAATCGCCGCTGAAGGTTTTCTTGTTAAACGGAAACCTGGATTTCGTATCCGGGAAAAGATTGATTTCTTCCACTTTGTAGGTTTTATTTTCATCCAAACCACGCAGTTTAACCAAATTGAAAGCTTCCCGGTATCGGCTGTTTAAGTTATAGCTGAAAAGAACGGCCTTCGTTTTTGCTTCGTTGGAATACAGCAAAACGGCTCTATTCCCTTCGTAGGGTGATGCCAAACGATACAGGTTTCCATACCAAACGAGGTCAGAGATTCGTTTGTAGTTGACAACCGCATCCTGACAGTATTTCAACTCCTTCTCGCTAAAATGAGCAATCTGAATGTCGAAACCTAACTTGTCCATCATGGCAACATCGGTTCTGAATTTGATGGATTGCTTACCCCAAGAGGTGACGTGGTTACAAGTAGCAATAGCTGGCATATAATAAGAATAGCCCCATTGGATAAACACCCTTTCCAATGGATCGGTGTTGTCGCTGGCCCAGAATTCGGTAAAATAGCTCAGCGCTTTATAGTCAATACGTCCACCGCCTCCGGAGCATAACATAATTGGCAAATGTGGATATTTAACTCTTACCCGTTCAAATATTTTATACAAAGCTTGAACATATTCGATGTAAATGGCCGACTGATTATCTTTCAAATAAGGAGAATAGGAGCTCGTCATAGGCCGGTTGCAATCCCATTTCATGTAGGCAATACCCGGATTCTGTGTCATCAGATTGTCCACAACATGGAACACAAAATCCTGCACCTCCGGATTAGGCAAGTCAAGAACCAACTGATTTCGGGAATAATTCTCCGGACGGTTAGGCAGTTTTATGATCCAGTCGGGATGCTTTTCATACAATTCACTCTTCGGATTTACCATTTCCGGCTCAATCCAAATTCCAAATTTGACGCCTTGCTTTTCGGCCTCTTTTACCAAGAATCCAACGCCGTTTGGCAGCTTTGTCTTGTTTGGTTCCCAGTCGCCTAACGATGATTTGTCGTTATTGCGCGGGTATTTGTTGGCAAACCATCCGTCGTCAAGCAAAAAAAGTTCTACTCCAAGCTTCTTGGTATCGGCGATCAATTGGGTCAATTTCGGTTCGTTAAAATCGAAGAATGTTGTTTCCCAATTGTTGAGCAAGGTCAAACGTGGCTTATCACCATCCAGTAAGGCATATTTGCGCGACCAACTTTGTAAATTCTGACTGGTTACCTCCTTACCCGATTTGCTGTAGGTAAACACAAAAGCGGGTGTAGTAAAAACCTTACCAGGAAGCAGCTTATATTCAGAGGCGTACGGATTTATTCCCGAAATAACCCGCAAAGAGTTGTTGTTGTCAAGTTCGAAACTGAATTTGAAATTACCAGTCCAAGCCAGCGTTCCTGCCACCACTTCACCGGTATTTTCGTCGGCCGGCTTGTTCAAGGCCAGCATAAAAAATGGGGTCTGATGCAGGTCTGCCCGTGTACCCAATTTGCTGTCAATAACCTTAATACCTGATGTAAGCTGACTTTCCTGCATCTGCATCTCTTTAGCCCAATCCGAATGAAACTGAGTAAGCCAGTAGGCGGATGCATCGAAATGCAGCATGCTTGATGCGAATAAAAATAAGACAATCGGATCCTTTTCCTGATGAGAAATTTCTGTCCACTGCTCAATAACATCTTCACGATAATAAGCTTTGAAATGCATTTTCACCTCAAATGGATACTTCTCGTCTTTGAGCTGGATAACGGTTTCAGTTACGTTATCGTCCACTTTGTTGACTCCGTGCTTAACATATTTCAATTCAATGGACGGATTTCCGTCGTTATGAGTGGTCCGAATAGCCGACTCAAAAAAGTCGCTCGTTCCAAACGGGATATATATTTCGTGTTGAGGACTTTTCGATTTGGCAAATTCCGTATTGTCTTTAAGCTTTTCACCCAAATACACCTGAAGCACTTTCCGGTCCTTATCAATGGTATAAACCAACTCGTTTTTCTGAGTTTGAATGGAAATAATCGGATTAAATTGCGCCGAAACCAAACTCGCGGATAGTAAAGAAAAGATAATAAATAGTAACATTCTCATTATAAGGCATTTTAATAATTTTTGAAACTCGATCCATTCTTAAATTTGTTTTACAAATTGATCTTAAACAGATTGAATGATTTTGGAGCTAGCTCTACCGCGTAAATATTTCCTGATACGGTAACCGGATTTACTATCGGCACAACCGCATTTGGATGATCCAGCGTGTTTTCTATATCCGCATTATTTGAGGTCAGAACGGTACTCGAGCCCGTGCGTTCGGCAGGTTTCAATCCATGGAAAGTATAGCTAACCTTTTTCGCCACATCTGAAGTATTGGCAATCTTCAGAATAATCTCATTTTTATTCTTATCCAATGCCGACGAAGCATAAATACCATCCTGACCAGTAAGTGGTAATTTATTTTCGGAAGTTGCCAAAACGTTTGTTCCAACGTTCATTCCGTATAACTGTTGAACATAATAATTAATCGAACGAACACTGCGCTGGTTATCGAACCAAATCAGGTCGGGCTTCCATTGCCAGCCTTGTACGTGGGCAAATAACGGTGCATACGTGCACATTTGAACGACATCGGCATTTCGCTCGAATCCAGTCATAAAAGCTGCCTCATTAAGTGCCGATTCGAAGTTGTTTTTGCGATTTTTCGGATGGCAGGCATATTCGCCGGCAAATACTTTCGGCCCCTTGCGGTCGTATTGATCGTAACGTGCTGCATTGTCCAGAAACCACTTCGGATCTTTGTAATAATGCTCATCCACCAGATCGGCATGCAAACGTTTCATCTCACTCCAGCCATAGTCAAAATCCTTTCCTGCCGGACTTGGTCCTGCCGATCCAATGATCCTGATCGTCGGATATTTAGCGCGAATGGCTTTCATAAATGGCTCCAATCGTTCGGGATACAGACTTCCCCACTGCTCATTCCCAACCGCAATCAGCTTCAGATTAAAAGAAGCAGGATGACCCATATCGGAACGCAGTTTTCCCCATTTAGTCGTTGCATCTCCATTGGCAAACTCTATCAAATCCAGTGCATCTTGAATATAAGGATCCAATTCGGCAATCGGCACATGCGCCTTGCTATCTTTGTTCTGAAACTGGCATGCCAATCCGCAGCTGATAACAGGAAGCGGTTCCGCCCCAATATCTTCTGATAGTTGAAACAGCTCATAAAATCCCATTCCATACGTCTGAAAATAGTCGGGAAAGAGGCGGTTCACGAAGGTATTCTCCCAACGATTTTCGTTCAGCTTCCGGTTTTCAACCGGTCCAACCGAATTTTTCCATTGGTAGCGCGTGCTCAGATCAGTGCCTTCCACGATGCATCCCCCGGGAAACCGGAATACACCCGGGTGCAAATCGTACAATGCCTGAGCCAAATCTTTGCGTAACCCATTTTCACGTCCTTTCCAGGTATCCACCGAGAACAGGGAAACATGATCCAAATCGATAGCATTTTTTGAGGAAAGGAAAATACGTAGCCGAGATTTAACCTCCGTCTTTGGTGATTTCAAAACCACCTGGTATTTTTTCCATTCTTTGGAATCTATGGTTAGTTTTTGAGAAGAAAAAATACTCGATTCAGGATTTATCAATTCAATGCGAATACTGGAAACACTATCCTGAGCCATGCGCGCCCAAACAGAGAAACGGTATTCTGCATCTTCCTTTACCGAAATCCCAAAGAAACCTTCATTGTCGAGACCGGTTTGCCGCTCCACATGACCAGCATACGAGAGTCGGACATAATGCGGATTATTTGGGAAAGGAGCATCCTCCGTACGAACAGAAACCCGACCAAAGGCCGTCCAGCCCAGCAAGTTTTGAGGAAAATCAAACGAACGATTTTTCACCATTTCAGCGTATAATCCGCCATCGGCTCCGTAGTTAATATCCTCGAAGAAGATACCATACATAGTTCTTTGAATCGGAGAACCCGGCTTTTTCAAATCTACCGAGATGTTGTGTGTTTGTGCAGTAAGAATCTGTATTCCAATGCTCAATACATAAAGAAAAATCGTACAGAATTTCGAAAACTTCATGTGATAATTATTTATTTTTAATGCTGAAGTGCGGGATTAAAAATAAATAATTATCACATCAGTTTCATACAATTCAGAAATAAAACAAATTGATATCCCTTGAGATTGGATCCTGATTTGATAGAATTGATTCATTTTTATCAGAATTCCAAATAGTATCAGAATCGGGTGTAGAATCATATTCAATGATCGCTGTTTCCATAGTCTGAACTTCCCAATCAACCACAAAATGTGTCTCATCCCGAAAACCTTCTGCGATATTCATATTCGGAAATTTGGAAACAAATCGCCCTTTGTGGAGAGGCTCTTTATAATGTTTAGGTGTATAAAGGGTTCGGTTGTAAACGGTAAACGATTCTAACTTTGTCATGATAAAGCTTTTTTAAATTAACTCACATCACTTCTCTAATAAGAATTTACTAAGTTACAAACACTTCGTCCCTAATCCAACTCATTTCAATAGAATTATTGATTTGTCGAGTTAAAAATCATTAAAATAGATGCGTAACCGCTGAAAGTCAATTGGCAGCATACTTCTTTACTCTACCGTTACCGATTTTGCCAGATTCCTTGGTTGATCTACATCGCATCCCCTCATAACAGCAATATAATAGGAGAACAACTGTAAAGGAATAATTGCCAGCAGCGGAGTCACGGCTGGATGCGACTCCGGGATTTCAAACACATCGTTCACCATCTCTTTCAGTACTTCATCCCCTTCGGTAACTACCGCAACGATATTCCCTTTTCGCGCCTTCACCTCCTGAATATTGCTAACAATTTTCTCGTAATAATAATCCTTTGGCGATACAACCACTACCGGAAGGTTGTCGTCGACTAGGGCTATCGGACCATGTTTCATCTCACCTGCCGCATACCCTTCAGCATGCATGTAGGAGATCTCCTTGAGTTTTAAGGCACCTTCCAGGGCAACCGGGAAAAGAGCACCCCTGCCTAAATACAAAGCATTTGTGGCATCCTTGTATTTTGCAGCGATCTCCTCGATTTGCGAATGACCGGCCAATATGGTTCTGATTTTACCGGGTATTTCTGTCAATTCCTGAATCAGTTCAAAATATAATTCCGAAGATATCTCCCCTTTGGCAAAAGCCAATTTGAGGGCAAAAAGGGTAAGTACGGTCACTTGTGCCGTGAATGCTTTGGTAGAGGCTACGCCGATTTCGATACCGGCATGCGTATAAACACCGGCATCCGTTTCACGCGCTATCGAGGATCCAACCACATTGCAGACGCCCAAAATGGTGGCACCCTTCTCTTTGGCCATCCGCAAGGCGACTAATGTATCGGAAGTCTCCCCACTCTGACTAATGGCAATCACCACATCATCGGCCGACAGGATCGGATTCCGGTACCTGAATTCTGATGCATATTCGACCTCCACCGGAATCCGGGCATACGTTTCGATTAGGTATTCGCCCACTAACGCCGCATGCCATGATGTGCCGCAACCAATCAGGATAATCCGCTTGGCCTTCAGTATCCTTGGAAAGATATCCAGCAATCCACCGAGCACAATAGCCTGATGATCAGGCGAAATCCGGCCACGAAAAGTATCTTCAATCGTTTTGGGCTGTTCAAAAATTTCCTTGAGCATAAAATGAGCAAAGTCTCCCTTTTCAATCTCGCCAATCGACTGATTAACCTGTGAGATTTTAAAGGAAGCCGGTTTATCCTCCAAAGTCTTCAGGGTCAAACTATTCTTGGTTAGAATAGCCACATCATTATCATTCAGATAAATAACATTGTTTGTGTACCCGATTAAAGGAGTTGCATCGGAGGCCACAAAATACTCGCCATTCCCGATACCAATTACCAGCGGACTACCTCTCCGCGCTACAATCAGCTGATCCTTCTCCGATTTACAGATCACAGCAATGCCGAATGCTCCGACGACTTTGGTGAGCGCTAACCGAACGGCTATTTCTGCGGTAATCTCCTTGCCATCCTGATAGAAAAACTCAATCAGGTTGACCAACACTTCCGTATCGGTATCAGATTGAAACGTGAACCCATTTTTCGCTAAATCAATTTTCAACTCCGCATAATTCTCGATGATACCGTTGTGCACCAAGGCAAAATGATGTTTCATGGAAAGGTGCGGATGCGCATTTCGATCGTTGGGCTCGCCATGTGTCGCCCAGCGTGTATGAGCAATACCGACAGAGCCGGAAACATCCTTAGAAACAACATGATTTTCCAAATCTGCAACCCGTCCCTTGCATTTGTGCACCATGAGTGAACCGTTCGAAATGGCCAATCCTGACGAGTCATAGCCTCTATATTCGAGCCGCTTAAGACCCTGTATCAAATATGGATAAGCCTTATTATCACCTATATAACCTACAATTCCGCACATGTTAATTTTTATAATTTTGGGAGACGCATAATTATGCGTCTTTACGCGATTTATTTTTAATTGGTGATTGTTTGCAGCAGCAAAATTTTCTCCATTTTCGCAATCACCTCGTTGCCCAGATTTTCCTTTTTTGCGATATGTTCGCGGATGGAGTTCACCTCTGCATGGGTCTCGAATTCGCCCCGTACCTTATCGAAATCCAACTGCTGAACGGCCCGGTCTCCATCGATCCCAAACCCGGTTTGCTTGATGAGGGAAAACTCCTTTTTGGCGTCGTTGTAAAGCAGATTATCAATATCAAGGACGGCCTTCATCCATTTTCTCGTCACTTCAATCACATCTTTGGCGGTAAATTCAGCTACCGGCGTAGCATAGAATTGACCCATAATATCGGCAGCCCACGACCATTCGTAGGTGTAATAATTTTCATGGATAGCACGGATGGTCGTATTCACCTCCTCCAGCGAATTAATCCTTTTCTTTTCAATGGAATCCAAAAGATGATCGATGGCATCCGATGGACAAATCATTCCGGTGATATCCAGCCATTTAGATTTACTGCCAAGTGGAGTATCCTTTTTCAGCGCTTCCTGAATATCTTCTGTCGAATTGATGCTTTTCCTTTGTATCCTGGATATAACCGAGTTGCCCAAAAATTTCCAGATCGCTTTTTCGTACAGTTCAATGCCTCGCAGGAGGGCGCTATTCTTGATGATCATCCCTTTGTAAGTATAATGGGGAGCCGTCTCGCCAGAGGCATGAAGCAATTCCAGCAAAATCTTGCGGCCATTGATCATCTTCTGAATGGTGTACGGACTTAGTAGATTAAAATTAATAGAATCGAGCAGGTTCGTGTCTTTCCGTAAATCGCGTTTTGGCCATTTCTGCGAGTCGCGGATGGTTCCAATACTTTGGAGGTTGATGCCGGGTATCAGTCGACTTTCATCTTTATCTTCGATCAAATAAGAGAATGGAAAATCGGTGGTATCCGAATGGCGATAGTGCCTTCCTAAAACAAGGGAGAAAGCGCCAATTCTGGATGGCCATAATATATAGGAATCGCTGGTCGTCTTGGCACCGCGCTCGATAACTCCCTGATGTATAGGCCCTAATTTGTAGAGATGATTACTCTGGTTCGAACCGCTTCCGGCATTCATGAATGAAAAAAGCCCGGCGATCAGTAAGGAGGATTTGTGGTGCGAAACCGTATATGGACCGGCAAAGATCGAGCAGGCCTCGCCATGCAATCCCTGACAATTGGCAAAAAACACCGACTCAACTGCCGAATAATGCTTATCCAGGATACAACCTTGTCCGATAAAACAATTGGAAACCAAGGTCGAATCCGTGATTTTCGTTCCAGAGCAGACGATGAAATTTTCAAGAATTGCACCCTGACCAATCTTTATCGGATCGGCAGCCGTACTGTTAATACTACCATTTTCCAGTTTGGAAACTCCTTCGAGGCTAGCATACGGACCAATCTTCACATTGCGGATTGTGCCGCAATTGATCATCTGCACGCCATTACTGATCGTCCCGACGGAAGCAGAAATGAAGTTGACATAATTGGCAATTAGTTCCTCGATCAAATTCACAGCTTTCGTCCGGTGGCGATAAAGCGCCAGAATATAGGCCACTTGCGCCGACAAATGATCGTAAATTGGAATTTCCCGGCCACCGGTTTCGTTGATCACCTTAACCCGGATTCCATTGCCAAAGGAGGTAGTCCCCTCCACGGCTAGCTGATCCAGATTGTGAATAATTACCTGTTTCCCAATGTTATAATTGGCAATATAGCTTTTAACGCTGCTAATCAGCGAATTGTCGCCAATCGTACAGTTGTGAATGTGCGCATGAAGAATTCCGGTTTTCATCCGGACTCCGCCAAAAAGGGTGATCTCTTCCTCGAAGCGCCCTAGTCTATTGATTCCTGAAAATTTGGTAAAACGAACATTGTCGAGAATAAAGTCAGGCACAACCTCTATCAGATTCCAATCTTCACAGTAACAACCCTGAATTAGTAGCTGTCCAATTTCTTCATTCGTAAGTTTGCGGTAGATAGGTCCTCCCATTGTGTTAAGTTTAAGGTAATGAAGCAAAGAAAGTTGATTTGTACCTAAACCGCATCAAAAAAAATCAAATATAACCTAACAAATTTTTATAAAACCTATATTATTATTATATATAATTTATTTATTGATACTTATAACCTATCAAAATACAAGACCAATTTGCATCTATCCAATAAAATAGGGATCGTTCTCTGCACAATTCTCTTGTTGACTAGAGAGACGCATAATGATGCGTCTCTACACAATCTGCAAAAACGAATTCAAATTCTGATCCCGTGTTAACCCTAACTTCTTACGAAGCCGAATTCTGCCAATCTCGGCGCTTTCGGGTGTGATGTTGATTAAACCGGCCAGCTCCTTGGTCGACAATCCCAAATGAATATAGGCACACAACCGCTGATCTTTGGCCGTCAACCCCGGGAATTTACCCTTCAAACGGACAAAAAATCCCTGATGCACCTTCTCGAAATAATATTTAAAATCCTCCCAATTAAACTGTTGCATCCGCTGATGCTCGTCAATTTTAACCAGCATACCCGTTACTTTTTGCTGTATGGGTGCCGGGAGAGTGGTCCGGATGACGGTCAGATTTTTCCTAAGATAGGATACCAGCTCATTTTTCTGGGCAATACGGATCAGTGAGGTGACCAATTCGCGGTCTTTGCCGGCAATTTCATCTCGGTATCGTTTCTGCGACTTCATCTCCCACACCTGATGGTCAGTAATCTCCCTGATATGCCCCAGTGCCGTTTTGAGACGGGTAATATCCCTAATCGAGCTCCGCTGACCGAGATACCGTCCCATCGAATCAAATACCGCCTTACTGTTCAACTCGCACCAGCGCAACTGCTTCGTCTTGGTTAGAATCCGGAATTCAATGGTCTGCCCAATCTGCATAAAGGTGATCGAATCGTGGATGAAATGGCGTACTTTCTGCTCATCCTCCTGAAAGATAAGCTCATAGAATAACGGTGGATTCTTGAAAAATTCATCCGGCGTGTATCCGGTTAAATCATTGCTCGAAGGCGAGATCCAGACAAAATCTGCCTTCGGATCGATCCAAAATTCCCAGTCCTGCGTAAAATCAGCAATCATCTGGTATTTTTCCTTCTCCTCCCTGCCAATTTTTACCTCATTTTCGAGAAAATAATTTTTTTCACGCAATTCCGAAAGTTGGTGCTCCAGGGCTTTTAATCGCTCCTCAAATTCTGGTTGTTGCCGGCTATGCATGGTCACAATTATTACACGGTGATTATCCTACTCTTTTTCACGCTCCGAGAACTCCATCAAGAAAGCCTTTATAAAACCATCAATATCGCCATCCATCACTCCCTGTACGTTGGAGGTTTCAAAATCCGTACGATTATCCTTCACCAATTTATATGGTTGCATCACATACGACCGGATCTGCGATCCCCATTCGATTTTCTTCTTAGTAGCCTCCAATTTCGTTTGGGCTTCTAGTCTCCGCTCCAATTCCTGAGCATACAACTGCGATTTCAGCAAACGAATGGCATTCTCCTTATTCTGAAGCTGCGAACGTGATTCCGTATTCTCAATGATGATCCCGGAAGGAGCATGTTTCAGGCGCACGCCAGTCTCCACCTTGTTAACGTTTTGTCCACCAGCCCCGCCCGACCGGAAAGTGTCCCACGAAATATCGCCCGGATTCACCTCAATCTCAATGGTATCATCCACCAACGGGGAAACAAAAACAGACGTAAAGGAGGTCTGACGTTTGCCTTGCGCATTAAACGGCGAGATGCGCACAAGCCTGTGCACTCCGTTTTCGCTCTTCAGATAGCCATAGGCAAAATCGCCCTCTATTTCCAGCGTAACACTCTTTACACCAACATCCTCGCCTGGCAAAAAACTGGCTTCCCTGACAATATATTTGTGTTTTTCGGCCCATCGCAGATACATCCGCATCAGCATATCAGCCCAATCGTTCGATTCGGTACCACCTGCCCCCGCGTTAATTTTCAGCACAGCTCCGAGTCGATCTTCTTCGCGCCGAAGCATATTACGAGTTTCAAGATCTTCAATGGCAATGCGTGCCTCCGTGAAATGGGTCTCCACCTCTGCATCGGTAGCCTCACCGGCTTCGCTAAACTCGAAAATCACCTGCAATTCTTCCACGAGGTTATCTACTTTGCTGTAACTATCCGTCCACGCTTTGATGGTACGAATCAACCGCATGTGCACCTCAGCCTCTTTAGGATTGCTCCAGAAATCCGGATCCTGGGTTTTAAGCTCCTCCTCCTCTACTCGGATTAGTTTACTATCGATGTCAAAGATACCTCCTCAGCGCATCCCGGCGCTCAACAAGCTCTTTCAGTTGTTCCTTCTGGATCATGGCTGTTGCGTTTAAATTTCCACAAAGGTAGGAATTAAATATGCTAAGTTGCTAATGTGCCAATGTGCAACTATTACACTATTTAAAATCAGAACGTTAGACTAAAGTCGTGATTAATCTAATTCGAACAAATCCTTTTATCGTTAGCAACTCAGCACATTATTTCTTCCCTGCAGCTACAACGTACATTGAATCAGGATCAAAATAGGTGCGGGCAAGTTCACGAATTTGCTCGGGTGTAGTGGTTTTAATGGTATGAATGATTTTGTCGAAATAACCAACTTCCAGCCCGGCTTCGTAAAGTGAAGAGAAGCTTTGAGAGCGGGCAAAAGGTCCGTCAAAATCTTCGAGCATTCGGCCCAAAAGGAAACTGCGTAGTGGCTGAAGTTCTGTTTCAGGAACCAACTCATTGCAAAGTCGTTGCATTTCGTGGAAAATTTCACTGATAGCTTCATCCGTTTTATCTGCGGTCACTTCTGCGTGAATCATGAAGATGGCATCGCGAACGAAAGAGACGACTGAGGCATGAATCCCGTAGGTTAGTCCTTTCTCTTCCCGCAAATTACTCATCAAACGAGATCCAAAATAGCCACCAAAAATGGTTGTCAAAAGCTTTAATCCGGCCGAATCCGGGTGATGTTGCGTCGGTACTCTCTTACCAATGGTGATCGCATTTTGATTGGCATTTTCCCTTTCAATAAAGATTCTTCGCTCGGATGAACTTCGAATGGAAGGTTGGTCTTCTTTGAATGGGAATGGTGTTCCCCATCTCGGAGCAAAATTATCGGCAATCATTTTTTTCACCTCCTGGTCGACATCGCCGGAAGCAAAAAGTGTAGCATTTGCAGCGAAGTAATGTCTGCCATAATGACTTTTTGCACCTTCTAAGGTTACCTGATCGTATGCCTCAGGAGAAGAAACCGGTGCGTATGGATGACCATCTCCCATCAACATCCGCAAAAAACTACGCTGTGCAACAAGTCCAACTTTCTCAGCATCAACCAATGCGCGTTGTTTGCGCTTTTGCCGGGCAATCTCAAATTCGTGTTCCGGAAAGGATGCATCCTGAATTATCTCCGCAAGAAGAGGGAGCAAATTGGGAAGGTGTTTTTTTAAAGAAAGCAACGATATATAGCTGTTGTCATAATAGGAGATAGCACTTAACTGCGCTCCATAGAAGTCAATCTTGTCAGCAATTTCGCGAGCCGTTTTGTGGTGAGTTCCTTCCGAGATCATGGATGCCGCCATCATGCTGTCCAGCTTCGAATTTTCATACCAGTTTCCTGCCTTGAAGCTAAAATCCAGCTTGACGACTTCCTGCGTTCCTCCATATAGCGTAAAAAGCGAGGTGCCACCTGATAGTAATTGGTACTCCGGTTCAATGAAATCAATTTTATCGACCGAATGTACCTCAGGGACTATTTTTCTGAATTTGCTCATTTTTTAGAATTTTGGAGGGAAAGATAGTTCAGTGTATTGCGATTCCCTTTGCGTAAGAGCTGATTGGCTGTATCCAATAGATCCACAGCCGTAATTTCTCTGTATTTTTCACCCTGACGGTTAATTTCTGAGGCATCACCCATAATTTCGAATGACGCCAATTGAATAGCTTTTTCCAGATATCCAATTTCGTTGAGCAACAAATCTGATTCCACCCTGTTCTTTACTTTCTCCAGTTCATAAGCGGTAATTGCCGTTTCAGCAGTCATCATGATCTCTTCCAGCATTTTCTCGCGTGCCAGATGTATGTCAATTCCTGGTGAGGCTTTCCCGGTGGCAACAAAAAGGCCCGGTTCATTCTCCCCGGAAAGGTAAGCATCCGCTTCGGTAAACAGCTTCTGCTCTTTCACCAGCTTAACTTCAAACCGGGAGGAACTGCCATTGGAAAGGATATCGGATAAAAGATCGAGAACATAGAAGTTTTTCTCGTTACGTGCACCCATGTGCCATGCGACATAAAAGGTATCTATCGGAACATCACGGTAGACGGTGATTTCTCGATCTTCATACTGCAATGGTTCCTGAATGGATCGATAAGGAGCTATCTCCCGGAAGGGGATATCACTGAACCATTTTTCAGCCAGGATAAAGGCTTCAGATGCGGCAATATTTCCGCTGATCACCAGAACTGCATTGTTTGGCGCATAATGATGGAAGAAAAAGTCTTTAACATCCTCCAATGTGGCCGACTCGATATGTTCGGGTATTAGTCCGATTGTTGGCCAGCGATACGGATGAACTTTATACGCGAGGTCGCGTAAAAGATGCCAGACATCGCCGTATGGTTTGTTCAGATTTCGCTGTCTGAATTCTTCAATTACCACTTTTTTCTGAATATCTAGTCCTTTTTTTGAAAACTTAGGACCGATCATCCGGTCTGATTCCAACCACATCGCAGTTTCAATGTTATTGGCCGGAAGAGTAATATAGTAATTGGTAAGATCGTTCGACGTGAAAGCATTGTTCGCACCACTGGCATGCTGAACAGCAGTATCAAAATCCTTTACATTGGCTGATCCGCCAAAGGTAAGATGTTCAAAGAGATGGGCAAAGCCTGTACGGCTGGAATCTTCGTGCTTGGATCCAACATTGTAACAGACATTGACCGCCACAAATGGAGTGCTGCGATCTGTATGTACAATAACAGTAAGTCCGTTATTTAATTTTATTTTATCGAATTGAATCATAGAAGATTAAAATTGAAAAGATGAATTTTGTGCCAATTCCTGCAACACGGCTCTATATTCGTCTATCAGGCGCTGCATCCTTACAGAAACAGGGACGATGTCACGGATAGTTGAGACGATCTCGCATATCTCGAGTTCTCCTTCTTCCAAATCACCCTCTAACATTCCTTTCTTTGCACGGCCATGCCCAAGTAAATTGCGAAGTTCTTCGATGGAGTCACCTCTTGATTCGGCAGCCTGAACCTGTTCGAAAAATTTATTTTTGAGCAACCTAACCGGAGTGATCTTTTTTAACGACAAAAAGGTGTCGCCTTCCTGAGCTTCGATCGCCATCTTTTTAAAGTTGGGGTGGGCAGACGATTCATCCGTAAGGGCGAATAGCGACCCGATTTGAACTCCTTCTGCACCAAGGCACATGGCTGCCAGCATAGCACGACCGGATGCAATACCACCAGCTGCCATGACCGGAAGTGAGACGGCTTGCCTTACAGCGGGGATCAATGCAAGGGTTGTGGTCTCTTCTCTTCCGTTATGACCACCCGCCTCAAATCCTTCCGCAACAATGGCATCAACACCGGCTTGCTCACATTTGCGTGCAAATTTGGCAGAAGATACTACATGTGCTACTTTTATTCCGTGTTGCTTTAAAAATAAGGTCAATTTATCCGGAGAACCAGCTGAAGTAAAGACAATTTTAATTTTTTCTTTAACGATAATCTCCATCAAACGATCTAACTCCGGATAAAAAAGTGGAATGTTCACGCCAAACGGACGGTTAGTTGCAGCTTTCATTTTGTGAATGTGCTCCTCCAATGTTTCAGGGTGCATCGATGCGGCGCCCAACAATCCCAATCCTCCATGGTTACTCACCGCTGAAGCCAGTCTCCATCCTGAGCACCAGGCCATACCTCCTTGAACAATGGGATATTGGATTCCGAATAGTTCGCCGATTCTATTTTTGAGCACTATCGTGAATTTTTTTGTCAAAGATAGTATTTCATCTTTTAGCGAAGTACTGATTTAAATGTGGTTTTTTTACAGAAGGATTCATGCGATTGTCAGTTCCCCCGGGGCGGATGTCCCTTTTTATCCTTCAGGTAACTATTCAGTGCTGCACGTTTTGTAGTGGGAACTAATTCATCCCATGCTATTAATGGTTTTATCAGGTCAATTGTTGATTGTGTGCGAAGCCGTATGGTAACAATTTGCTGAGGACGTACCGTAAAAGTATAATTACCCTTTCCATTCAGCGGTTGAGGATGACCACCCAGCATATCGGTTAGTGCGGCCGATGAATGTGGCAAGTTGACTGTTACTTTGGCATTTCCTGCTTTCCCCAGGCATTCTACCAGACGCAACTCAATTTCTGATCCTTCCCGGCGGATTACTTCTATTATGAGGTTGTCAGATGTTTGAACATAGGATTTTGCCGACTTTGTTGCACAGTTTTGCGCAAGGATAACAGGGCAGTTGTATTCCCAAGCCATCTGAGGGATTCGGGCCGAGTTCCAATCTTTTGCATGTGGCACGATCGCATATTCCAAGTGATGCCTGCCTTTCCCACTAAGCCAAGAGTTCGCGTAACCATAATATTTCTCGGTTGCATTGATCAGATAGATTACAGGAGTTTTTTCGTTGATCTCTCTGCCACTCAATCCCCGGTCGAGAATAGCCATCCCACTGCCGTCGGAGAACGAATAGTCGCTCCACCTAACAGCAGGCTGTATTCCATTGGCCAACCCGTTAAGATTCTCGTTGGGCTTAGACCAGGGGGCATGAGAAAAACCAAATGGGATACCGCGACGAATTTCAAGTGGCATTTCTACCAAAGGAAATTCAGCAACTACTACGGTGAGGTCGGGGATATCGTTTAGTTCCGTCTCAAAATCAATACGCGGAGAAGATTTGTAAAAACGGATCAGGCGAACACATGGAGCTCCTCCATAGAATTCGCTTTTCACCTGAACAGTTATAGCCAATGGGCCGTCTGTTACCTTGATGGTTGGTTTGAAGTCATTGGAACTAGCCAGTCTGGGACGTTTAGGTCTGGGATCCATGAAATCGCCGGGGTCTCCCTTCCCCATTCGTTTTTCAGCAACCAGCACATTGGCAGGTCCGCTGAATAACTCCCTTCCGGAAGATTTAATTTTCAAACTGGTGATCGCCCCGGTTTCCGGATCGATTTGTACAGAGTAGAAATTTGTCTCTATAATTCGGGAGAGGGCGATCTGTTTCGGCGTTGTAGCCGGCCTGTCTTTCAAGTTTATTCCCTGGATTCCGACCGAGGGTATCGGAATTTGATATATTGTTGTCCCGTCAGCTGCTAGTTCAGCAGGGAATCCTGCCAGACTTTTACCTTCAGGCATTTTGAGACAGACCGGATCGGAACGTTTCCAGTTAACTGCATTGAATAATCCTGCAGAAGTGCCATTACTTAATAATTGATGAATAGAGCTGTCCTGGATAATTGCACTCTTTTTTTCAACCCACTCGAATCTGTCCTTCGCATCCCAAGAGGTTTCGTGCTCAAAAACCATGCCTCCTGCTGAACCCCAAAGCGTGTTTCGATCCATGTTTAACAATATTTGGAGCCATGCATGGTAAAGGGTTTGGGTTGGATATTGAAAATCCGATTTCAGGGAAGAGACTGTCGAAAGTAACTCGGCACTTTGCAGGGCATGCTCATCCCTTCGGTACCAGGTTTTGACACGAGGACATTCGATCCAAAAAGATTCATAAGTATATCCGGTTCCACCGCGAACCAAAGGAATTTCTGTTTTACCTGATTGAACGGATGCTTTTACTGCATCAAAGTACTTGGAAAAAGTAGCGAATTGGATCGTATTTTCAGGGAAAGATGATTTCCACTGAGTCAAAAATTGAGTTGGATTGTCGTGGTTGGCCGGAGCCAGAGAATAGTCGTTATAACCACCTATTACCAGTAAAGGCAATCCCAATGGAGTGATCTCTACTTTTTTGGATAAGTTCTGTTCTAATTCTATCAACTGCTTATCAGTAAGGGCTTCAGTAGCGTGGAAAACATGTCCGAAATCGGAGTAATGACCCGGCACAAAAGTCATAATCTTTGACCCATCAGGCGATTCAGACCAAAAAACTGATTTATTGGAACGACTGCATCGGGTATAGATCAATCCTTCCAAACCCAATCCTGAACATATCTGTGGCATCTGTTCGTGGGTACCACAAACATCAATGGCCCAGCAAAAGCGCGGACTAACACCCATTACCTGTTGTTGCCAGCGAAGCCCTTCAACACCCATCTTCACCAAAGCCTCTCCTCCCGAAAGATTAATCGTTGGCTCCAGAAAAAATGCATTAGGTAGTTCGACGCGCCCCTCGTTGATCCGCTCTTTCAACTCTTCAAAACGTTGAGGGTTAAAATTTTTAATGGCAATCATATTGTTGCACTCAGACAGGACAAAATAGTAGTTATTATCATCGCGAACACGCTCAAGATGATTAAGATAGGAGTTGGCACAGTAGTTTCGCTCTGTCGACCAGTTGGTTAACCAGCCGCAGCTGGCCGGATGGAAATTGGGTACAATATAGGTCATTGGCAATACAGCTTTTGTCCCGGGAGGAATTACCTGTCCGAATGCAGTTGTACAATTCAAAAGTAAGAATACCAGATAAATCTTATAGTAATTTTTGAATTCGATAGTTTTGTTCATTTTACAATTTGAAATAGTGTGGTTTAGGTGCGAATTTATTGCGATTAATTGTCGTATGATTATTTGTTTTTACCTAAATTGGTCTGCTCTTGAACTTATAGGATAAATTTAAGCAAATCTTTCAGATGGGGAACGTGAAAAAAGAACAAATTCCACTTTGATATAATTATTCTAAATTATTTCATGAATTGGCTTGTTATTCTCACGTGAGAATACTTAAATGGTGTAAGGTTGGAAAGTACATCCGTGGTAAAATAAAATTGCCTATCACCCAAAATCAATAGTCATGCTTCGTAGTGCTTTGATAGCTTGGTTATAAAATTGATAATGAGATAATATAAGGTTTATCAATTCCTGGATCGAATTTTGCAAAGAATCTTTCAATTCTCTTTTTGATTACAGATTATTATTTGTAAACTCGCAAAATCAAATTACTAACCGAAAGAATGAAGGCTTTGTTGGTTTCATTATCGGTAAAAATTCGCCTATTTACTTATAATCAGAAATAATAACAACGAATTAAATCAAAAATGGAAAAATTAGACAAACTTAAAACGGTGAAATTTTATAGTGGTGAAGTTACCCCATTAGAAATGCACAAAGTGCGTGTTGTTCAAAAACTTAACCTGATTCCTGTTGAAGATCGTAAAGAGGCAATCTTCAAGGCAGGCTTCAATACTTTTCTTCTCTTAAATAAGGACGTATACCTCGATATGCTGACAGACTCTGGCACTAACGCCATGAGCGACAATCAAGTAGCGGCTATGAGTGTGGCCGATGATTCTTATGCAGGATCGTCCAGTTATACTAAATTAGAAAAAGCAATTCAGGATGTTTTCAATCAAAAATATTATTTACCTGTCCACCAGGGTCGTGCGGCTGAACATATAATCTCAAAATCTTTTGTAAAACCAGGTACTGTCATTCCGATGAACTACCACTTTACGACTACCAAGGCTCACATCGAAATGTGTGGAGGTACTGTTGAGGAGATATACACGGATGAAGCGTTAAAGACAAAGAGCAGTTTCCCATTCAAAGGGAATATGGATATTGGCAAACTCAACAAGGTGATCGAAAAGTGGGGCGCCGAAAATGTGGCATTTATTCGTTTCGAGGCAGGCACGAACTTAATTGGAGGTCAGCCGTTCTCCATGGCTAACCTTCGCGAAGTATCCGCTATCGCGAAAGCGCATAAAATCAAGTTGTTGATGGATACAAGCCTTATCAATGAGAACCTTTATTTTATCAAAATTAAAGAGGAAGGTTACCATGATGTATCTATCAAAGATATTTTGCACGAAATGTTGAGTTATACCGACTTCTCTTATTTCTCCGGACGAAAAGTTAGCTGTACACGCGGTGGGGGCATCTGTACAAACGACCATGCCATTTACATGCAGATGCGTGATTGGGTTCCACTTTTCGAGGGCTTCCTTACCTATGGAGGTATGAGCGTTCGCGAAATTGAGGCCATGGCAGTTGGATTGTATGAGACACTCGATTTTGATGTGATCAGTCATTCACCAACCTTCATAAAATACCTCGTAGATGCGCTGGATAAGGCTGGAATTCCTGTTATTACGCCAGCCGGCGGATTGGGCTGCCACCTCGATGCGGGTGCATTTATCCCTCATGTTCCCCAAACCCAGTATCCTGCAGGTGCTTTAGCTGCAGCGCTTTATGTTGCGTCCGGAATCAGAGGGATGGAAAGAGGTACAATCTCCAGCGTTCGTGATGCGGATGGTAATGATATTCTTTCTGATGTTGAACTTCTCCGTTTGGCTTTCCCAAGAAGGGTATTTACCTTGTCTCAGATAAAATATGCCGAAGACCGCATCAAATGGTTATTCGACAACCGTAATTTAATTGGCGGACTCGAGTGGACGGAAGAACCTCCTGTGCTTCGTTTTTTTGTTGGAAGGCTTCAGCCGATAGGCGATTGGGTTGATAAACTCCAGGCAAAATTCCGCCAGGATTTTGGCGACAGCTTATAATAAAAAAGCCGCAAGCCGATAACTGCTTGCGGTTTTTTTTAGTTAACTTGCCTGCTTACAATTATTAAATTAGTAAGCTATGAAAAGCAAGGTAGATGAGTTGTTGGACAAAACCAAGGAGCTGGCCGATAAAGCTGAAGCATTTTTAGAAGAAAATTATGAAAAGGCCAAAGCCAGCGAGACCTACACGAAGATCACCGATTCAATGGAGCAGGCCGGCGAATACGTCGAGAAAAAGATAGAAGAGTATAAAGCCAGCGATATTCCCGGCAAAATTGAAAACTTTCGCGAAAAAGCGGAAAGTAAATCTGAAAATTTAATTGATCAGGCAAAAGCCTACGGATCAATCATCGTTAGCGATGTTGATGAGGCAATTGATCGGATGAAAGAAAAGCTGTCGGGGGAACCGAAAAAGAAATAATGTGCTAATGTGCTAATATGCTAATTAAAAATGCCACCCTCATCATCGCAGCGTTCTTAATTAGCACATTAGCATATTAGCATATTAGCATATTAGCACATTCTATTCAAATTCTTTCA
>JBBQJE010000018.1:0-25445 GCA_038325635.1 Bacteroidales bacterium | reverse complement strand
TTAGCTATTCCGAGCAAAATTCTGAAAATGGACCGGAAATATGCGATCTACTTGCCTGCAGACTATGAAACGTCACAACGCAGCTATCCGGTATTGTATTTATTGCATGGCTCGGGCGACGATCAAACTGGATGGGTTCAGTTTGGTGAGGTGAAGATTATTGCCGATAAAGCCATCCAGGAGGGCAAGTGTGCAGCGATGATTATTGTTATGCCGGATGGCAATTCTGGCCAGAAAGGCTATTTTAATAGTCCAAAAGGCGACTGGAATTACGAAGATTTTTTCTTTCAGGAGTTTTTACCGACTATCGAAAAAACGTATCGAATCCGGACAGATAAAAGATACCGAGCCATTTCAGGGCTTTCCATGGGCGGAGGCGGAACCTTCATGTATGCCCTGCATCATCCTGAACTCTTTTCGGCCGCTTGCCCACTGAGTGCCTCCGTTGGACCGCTTTCGTTGGAAGAAGCGGCCACACGTTGGGAAAAACAGTATCCGGCAATCTCTAAAGACGATCTGGCAAAATATTTCACCAAACACAGCGCGCTTGCACTGGTCAATACGATGCCTGACGATCAAAAAAAATCTGTTCGTTGGTACATCGATTGCGGTGACGATGATTTTTTGGGTGAAGGCAATTGTGCGGTACATATTGCAATGCGTAAAAAAGAGATTCCGCACGAATTTCGTATCCGTGATGGCGCTCACAACTGGACTTACTGGCGCGATTCACTTCCAACAGTTTTGGAATTTGTGTCTCAAGGATTTCACCAGTTTTAATCAACAACTTCCATCAATAAAAAACCATTAAAAAATAGATTATGAATTCTTCACGCAGATCATTTATTCAGAATAGCGCTGTTCTTCTTGCCGGAACCGCCCTTTTGTCAAAAACGTCATTTGCCGCTTCCAAATCATCCGAAATTGTTGGATTACAACTTTATTCCGTAAGGGATGACATGAAAAAAGATCCATTGGGCACGCTCACGCAACTGGCAAAATTTGGGTACAAGCACGTTGAACATGCCAACTACATCGATCGGAAATTTTACGGTTATACAGCCATAGAGTTTAAGAAAGTCCTTGACAGTCTTGGACTTGAAATGGTTTCCGGCCATACGGTAATGGGTAAGAATCATTGGGATAATGTGAAGAAAGACTTTTCAGATTCCTGGAAATATACCATTGAGGATGCTGCCTACATGGGACAGAAATATGTGATTAGTCCGTCGATGGACAAGTCCATGCATCAAACCTACGACGATATGCTCCTTTACATGGATGTTTTCAATAAATGCGGTGAGTTATGCCAAAAATCCGGAATGAAATTTGGCTATCACAACCATTGGGCCGAATTCGCCGAATCGCTGAACGGAGTAAAACTCTTCGACATCATGATGCAAAAGCTAGATGTTACGAAAGTGGTCATGCAACTCGATATTGGCAATATGTATATTGCCGGAGCAAAGGCTTTAGATGTTATTGGCCAGTATCCCGGCAAATTTGAACTAATCCACGTTAAAGACGAAATTGCTGCAGATACAAAAGATAAATTTGAAAGTGCCATTCTGGGCAAAGGCATTCTACCTGTTAAGGAAGTTTTAGCTATTTGCAGGAAGACCGGCGGAACAAAAGTCTTTATCATTGAACAAGAATCCTACCAAGGCAAAGCACCGCTGGATTGTGTTAAAGAGGATTTGGAAATCATTAAAAAATGGGGATATTAATTGATTTTTTTTAGCACTGGTTACTCTTTGTATCAGAAAGTAACTAGTGCTAAAAAACAGATCATATTTTACGATAGCTGTTAAAATGGGCGATATACCACTTTCGATCGCCGAGTTTATCAATAAGTGATTGTCTGACATGCTTATTGTAAAAACACCTGATTATGGTCTTTCCATAATTTGCAAAACGCTGAATAAAATAGAGTTGTATATAGATTAGTCGCTCCAACCTCGGATGTTTCAGATTCACTATTATACGAAATAGAAACCATTTTGCCGGAAAATTTTTCCGGTAAGTTATGCTTTCCGGATTACCCAAAACTAGACTAGATAAGGCCAGATTGGCATTCATACGGTGAAAAAAACTACCGAAATCCTGAACCACTAATAATGGGTTTTTTCGCGATGACAGTAGCAACAAATCATAAATCTGCCTGAGAAATATACCGGCATAATAATAACCGGAATCATTAAGCTGAACATTCAATATTGTATGAATAATCTGATGTTCGTCTGACAAAACGAAGGCAGAATCCGACAGATTCAATTTTTTCCGTTTCTTAGTAATCTTGTTAAATTCAATGGCCCTATAAAAGGGGTAAAGGAGGATTTGGCGATGAATTTCAACTGCGGCAATTCTATTTTCATTCTTTAAACGCGGGTAATGTTTGGTCATTTTAACTAACCCGGAGTCGTATTTGGCTAATGGCTCATAGCCCGCCTTAATGAGGATTTCCGCAGCTTTTACCATATCATTCTCCTCAACCAAAAGATCAATATCTCCAACCATGCGTTCCGCAATGTCCTCATACAAACCGTCCAGCAAATGAGCAGTGCCCTTCAAAAACAGGGGAGATATTCCGATTTCATTGAGCTGGCTGGTAATCTCCAGAGCCTGATCAATAATGCCTCGGTTTCGCTTCCGGTTCACTTCCGTAAAATCGGCCATGTACTCAACCAAATCCGATGGCATTTCACCTAAGAGCCCCGCTCCCTTCAATTGCAGGTATATGGCGGGAAAAACAAGCTGGTTCGTGCTATTCCAAACAATATTTTCCCAATCAACCGAATCGGATCGGATTAATTCACGAACTTCAGCAATTCGCTCCGGATATTGGCGTAGCGTCAGGCATTTGCCAATAAATAACAGTGCGTCACGAGATGTCATCCTGAAAAAGTTTTTCGATTGCATGCACCATTTTGTCATTGTCAGAATAAGTCAGACGAAAACAGGGTAATTCAAGGAACCAATCCAGAAAAATTGATGCATTTTCAGGAAGTGGCGATAACCACGAATCCGGAACCAATTGACTGAAAGCCTCATCCTTAGGTAATTTCTCAAGCTTAAAACCACTGTCTTTTTTGTATTTCACAAAAACCAGCGCTTTGCAGGTACAACTCAAAACCTGATCTTTCAAAATAGGTAAAGGAGGAAGGTAACGCACAATTTTATCCATTTCCTGAAAATCATATTCGCTGGCTGACTCTAATTCAGGAAATAACGGCAGCAGATTATTCAAAGCATTCTTCTTTATTGAAACAGCTGCCGGAAAATGAAAGACCTGTTTAGAGATTGCGTCAACCGGCACAAAATCATCCGCAAGCAAATTAAATCCTTTTGCCATCAATAGAGCCGAAAGTGTACTTTTTCCGCTACCCGAATTTCCGAGGAATAGAATGCATTGATTTCCCTGACTTATTGCAGACGCATGAAATACAGCCATCCAATCGGATTCTAACTTCCCATAAACTTGGTTGACCACCGACATAGAGAATTTCCCGGCTAAAAAGTGATCCTCTTCAGGGAGCCATTGTCCGATTATTTCCTCGTTTACCCGAAGTACTAGTTGTTCCTGATGCCGAAATACCTGAAAATACTGACTGCAGGAATTCTGTTTGGTGGTTTCGAGATGAGCAAATTTAGGATGAATCAAATGCTCCAGTTCTTTGGTCTCATACGCAGCAGAAAAAACAAAATGAGCAATTTTATAAAACTTTTGAGAGAAAAAATTGATGGGGGGAAACGGAGAATGAACTGATGGGTTATTTTCATGCTCCATTCTCTTATTAGCCGACTGTTCGTTAATTAACTGCTGAATTCCTTCAACAAACTGAATACTTTCAGCTTCCGGAAGACCATAATTTCTGCTGCACCAAGCCGTAACTTCCTTTGCACCAGTACCATCAGCAAGCCTCTTTATAACGTTATATGCCGGCATTTCTACCAGCATATAACGATTGCTTTCTTTTATCCAGACAATCTCTTTATCCTCTACAGATCTTTCCAAATACTTCATAAGGCACAAATTACAACTGTTTCGCAAAATCTATCCGGACAATCAGATTCTTGCAAACATTCAGTTAGCAAACACTTTAGCTTATTTAACAGTTAGAATCGTCTTAATATCCCTTTCCTCTTTTTCTAGAAGAAGACGCAGAATCTGCTGTACTTGCAGCTTGTGATTCTTTTGGAATCAATATAGTAATGGCTGCAGCTGCCGTATAAGCGGCATATTTACCTGCTTTTTTAAGTGCTTCCGCCCGCGTAATCTTATTTTCCAACTTTTCTTCTTCGCTCTTTTTCATATCCATTTGAATTATTTGTTTCTGAAATTAATCTCTATTTTTTAAAATGTCTGAAAAGCTAGTTTATCCAGCTTATTTTGCTTTGAATATTCGATTTTTCTGATCTGATTTGAATAATATAAACACCATTACTTACCCCTATTAATGGAATGTCATTTTCATTCGAACTTCTCAACGATTTTGAAGTGACAATCCGACCATTCATATCGTAAACAAAAGCTTGTGCCGGCAGATTTACAAAGCCGGAAACCCGAATCAGTTGTTGTTGTGGTAATGGAATAAATTTTAGTTGATCAATTAATTTATCCTCAATACTTGTAATAGCTCCAATAGTCGTTTTCGTGTGCAGATAAAACCGACCTGTTCCGTTACTGACAGTTTGCAGTTTCACCATATAAATATCGTGAGGTCCATCCAGACGGGTAAATTTACCCGTAAACTTGTCCTCCAGATATACTTTGTAATCAAGGGGCAGATTAATGGCCTCAGCAATAAAACGAACATCCGAACCTTGCTCTGCGACCAAACCTATAGGAATTACCATCGTCTCATAATTAACATTTGGCAAACATTGAATGCCAAAATCAATTCCATTGTCCTGAAGCAAATGTGTACATACACTAAAAGGAGCTGTTTCTCCTCCATCAAAAAGTCCTGAATCCCAGCCGGGGTCAAGTCCTTTGGTCATTTCAGGGATATACTTTACCGAGGTGCTCATCAATTCATATCCGTCTGATGCAACCAACTTAATTTCAGGATAAACAAAGGCAGATTTAAATGCATCAGAAGCATGGCTTTTCATGTCTGTAGTAAAACTCACAGTGCCGCCACCTATTTTTGATTTTACAAAAAAAGCTTCGCCGGAGGCAAGTTTAAGAGTCACGTCTCCATTGGTGTAATTGACAGGGATATATCCGAATTCTGTTATATCAGCGACGTCAGCAACATAAATCCCCAGGTAACTTGGGTCTATTGAAATATTATTGTTAGCCTCAAGAAATTTTTTAATATCAAGTGCGCAGGGGTATGGATTTCCAATAAGATTCCAGCCATTGGACGCCTTAACAATTGGGATCGTCAGGTCTGCTCCGGAAAGCTTTCCTTTAAAACTTACAATTCCACCGGCATTTCGCAATACCTGATATCCTTTTGCATGAGTAGTAATGGAGTCCTTAAATGATATTACTTTAAAATAATCCCAATCACCTTTTGTTTCATTATATGGTGCAAGTCCGTAATTGTTTGTATTTGATGCGATTCCGTTACCCAACTCGTCAATAAATGACGAAGCAGTTTGCCCTGTGGCAGCTCCCGAAATCAGATGCCAGATTCCACCAGTCATCCAGCGCTCAACGGTAGCGTCAACGCCGTTGGTGCTGTTGATTAGAGAAGCTGTACCTGTTGCGTCACCTGATTCCGACCTGAGTATTAATCCTGAAGTTCCTCCGCTATTGACAATATTGCCCGAAACGCTAATTTGTTTGCCCGCTAAAATTTCAAATTTTTTACCTAAATTAATTGTAAGATTACCCAAAACAGTGGTTAAGTAATCACTCATAAGAGTTACACCCGCTGAATTATCAATGGTTAAATTATTAAAAGTAGTACTGCCGGAACCGTCAATGTTCTGTACTAACGAACCATTAAAAGTAAGAGTACTTCCGGTGCCTGTAAAAGTACCATTATTGGTAAAATGACCTCCAATAGTTTCGGCGAATGCCCCGGTAGTGAAAGATGCTCCTGACTCAACTGCAACATTTCCGGAAATACTAATACCAGCCTGGGCGACAACTGAAGCTGTGCCTGATACGGTATGATTACCGTGAAGTGCAAGTGCTGAGGTTGGCAAAGTTTTGATTCCGCTTCCACTAAGCGTTAAATTGTAATAACCAGCAATGCTGCCATTTGGGTTCACAATGGATTGAGCAGCAGAACCGTTATAATCAACTGTATTGGCTGTGAATCCGCAATCAAAGGTACCGTTATTAGTAACTGAACCTGCGATTCCAATAACAGTACCGGTGGCAGGCTGCAAGATGGTGCTGACATTCACTTTAATATTGTTAAAATCATTTTTTCCTGTCCCACTTATTGCAACCACATCTGTAATTATACCATACGAAAAAGTCACTGTACCTGTACCTCCATTAAAAGTACCATTATTAAACCATGCACCACTTTTCCCATTAATGGTCATGAAATATGAGTTTGCAGTAACCGAGGCACCTGTGGCAATTTCAAGAGTTTGAATTTCCACATTTGAGGTTAAAACCGGATAAAGGTTTGATGTCACAATAGGGATAAGAACATTATCATTCAAAATAGGTTTGCCTCCTGACCAGTTCAAAACATCATTCCAGTCAGTACTCGTCGAACCTAACCATGTTTTTTTTGGCAGTTCCGAATTACTTAATCCCCAAGGTTTATTCAAATCAGGGCTGATTGATGGAGGTGCCAGATAATTTATTGATAACCCGGAAAGTTCGACCCAATGATCCGATTTGCTGTTGTTTGTTTTCCCATGTTCTTCTATTACCTTATTTATAGGCTGATCCAAAAAAACAAGTTTCAATTCATCATTACCATTTACCTCACTTGTCAGATATCTAAGCTTTGTTATTACCCGGTCAGTAGCATCTGTTATATCCTGATTAAATGTATAATACCTCAATATAGCTTTTTGTTTTCCCGGAAGGTAAGAGCCAATTACAATTTTGCAACTAACCGACCCGGGCATTTTACCTGTCCCCAAAAATGTAAGTGTAGTATATTGGCTTCCGAAGCTGTACTGCTGATCTTTGATAAATGTGTGTTCCCTTTTTACAATTCCCGTGACATCACCAATTTCAGTTGTCGTAGCATTTGCACCCATAGTCAGCGTAAAGGAACCTAAATCAAAACTTCCTTTTACAGCAGATGGGTTTGAACTTTGCAAATTCAGGATTCCATTTACGGATATATCGCCCGAAGCCGTAATTCCAGCACCATTCACCGTCAAATTGTTCAGATTACCCGTAAATAAAGATGCCGGAAGTGTAATTGCAGCTGGGTTGGTAAAAATAAGGGTTGAACCCGTATATGCTGCATCAATGCTTCCGCTCGTTCTTACCGGAGCAGTCCCTGAGAGCGTGAGCGTATTTGCACCCAAAACTAAGTTGCCGCTTGTCAGTGTCAGCGTGCCGGCAACGGTTATATTTTCCGCGATACTTATCCCTGCAACCCGGTTTAATATCAAATTGTTAAGCGAAACTGTTGGTAATGTTGTGGTTGTGCCGCTTCCGCCAATGACGATATTGCTTGAACTTCCGCCGCTCAAAATGCCCGAAGTGGTTGTTATACTTCCGTTTAGTGTTAAAGTATTAGCACCTATTGTGTATATGCCATTTGAAAGTGACATGGCTGCCTGCACCGTAATATCTCCGTTTTGCGTTAATCCGACGCTGTTGTTCAGTGTTAAAGCATCCATGGTATTGCTCACAAAAACTCCTAAAGGGATAATCTGCGCAGCCGTTCCGGCAAAAACAAAAACAGATCCGGCAGCTTTGGCATCAATCTGGTTGGCTGTTGCTGAGAGTATTGATCCCGTTAGGGAAAATTGCTTTCCATTAACAACGAACTTTTTAGTACTGGTATTCGTGATATTTTTCAGCGTTCTATTCTGGTCCAAATAACAATCATTTGCAGGAGTTGCTGCAAACGCAATATCAGCGCCATCAGGTGGTACAGTGCCACTCATCCAGTTTGTTGCAGTTCCAAAAACGGTATCGGTTCCTCCCTGCCACACATAATTATTGGTTTCCAACGCCCCCATTTTTGGAATTGAAGGACGGGTAAGACCCGAATAATCAGTGGTGATACCTGTTCCATTGACTCCGAGCAAGGCAGCCGAAGTGGAATAATTTAAAACGGAAGTTCCCCCTGAAGTTGCAAATTCAGGATTAATGGAAAGACTGTTTGCATCCTGACTGGTCGCCGTCTTCAGTAGAGCCAGTGTGATTTTATCTGATCCAAGATAACCGAGAATACCTTCCGCGCTCACATAGTAATCGTTGTAATCAATCGTTAAACCCGTAGTACCAGCAAGGCTTATTGCGTAGTGTTTCCCTGTTGTGCCGCCCGATCGGGCGTTGTAAAGGATATTATTGCGGTAATTCCTTGTTGAGGTATTTCCATTATTCATTAATGCTGCAGTTTTCGAAGTTGTTCCTGAAGGGACACTGCCTTCAATTTTAACTGTGTTAAAATAAATACTATTGTTGTTATCGGAGCCACTATTGTCCCATATTCCATTGATAGAATAACCCGTAGTTATGCCAACACCTAAATTAATAATATTGTTTGAACAGGTAGTAGTACCACCATAAAGCGCAACTCCATCCATGACCGATAGATAATTGCTGGAAGCAATGTTGATACTGTGGACAAAGTTTCCACTAACCATATTGATACCGGAAGTGGGACCCGAATAGTATATTCCGTAAACATCTACCCTGTCATTTCCGGTCTTGATATTTGATAAATTGTAAACCTTGTTTCCTGAAATGGTTTGGACTGCAGTGGTGCATATCTGCGAAATGCCAATCAATGATGCACTCAAACCAGTTGATGTCTGCCTACTTGATGTTACCATATCCCGCACGGTATTGTTTAGGATTGTATTTTTACCTGAAATTGTAAAAATGCCCCTGCATTTTGAACCGGAATTGCTTCCACTATAGGCATTGGTTACATTGGCTATTGTATTCCCGGATATACTTGTAGTGCCAGTACTTTGACTATAAAGACCAAATACATCTTGTCTTTGAAGTGAGTTAGCGGCTGTAGAACTAACATTTATGCTATTGGCTGTGCTTGTACTGCCTATTAAATTGTTTGTCAGGGTAGTAGTAGAGGCTACGCTTCGCAGAAACACCGATTCAAATCCATGCGAAAAATTATCCGATCCAACGGTTGTAATTGAACCAATGGTGTTTCCGGTAATATTTACTGTTCCGCTACTATTCTGTATTATTCCATGCGAGGTGGAATAGTTGTTTGACTGTAAATCGAAAATAACCGATGGGGGTGATGTGTATCCGGCGCCACCATACGACAAAGCAATTCCGGTCACTACACCTCCGCTTACAGTGGCAGTTGCTTTAGCGGTAATTGCACTTCCTGAAGTAGAAAATGTAACTGTTGGTGTAGTAGTGTATCCAGTACTTCCATCCAGAAGTGTAAGGCCAGTAACTACTCCTCCGCTCATTATGGTAGATGCAACAGCAACTGGTGTAGAAATAACAATTGACTCGATCCCGGTACCTGAACCAATGGTGTTGCCGGTTACATCAACATTTCCTGAACTAATATATATTCCATCCCACGGGTTATCTTCTGAACTGGTGCAATTAAAATTGCTAATGGTATTGTTTTGCAGATATCCTTTGGTGCCCCCTTCCATATAGAGGGCGCAAAAATAATAGGGCACCATCGCATTTATGGTAAACGTACCTGTACACTGAGGACCGCTTCCTCCAATGTAATTTTCACTTACAATATGGTCGCTACCTGCATTGATATAAATCGGATAATAACTGTATGCCCCTGTCGGAGCAAAAGTAGTAGTTTCATAAAAGTTATTACCTTTAATAGTCCAGTTTGTGGTAGCATACCCCAACTTAATCCCATAGCATGTTGTTGCCGGGTTAAAAAAGTTGTAAATATTATTGTATCTTATAATATTGCCACTGTTTTCGTGGGCAAGAGTGCCCAAAGAGAAAATTGCATATTCAGGCCTGCTACCGGAGTTTGTAATATTGCAATATTCTACAATATTGTTATCGTTTCCGTCTCCGGCAGGACTAAGTCCAAAAGTGACAATTCCCATCGAAGGACTTAAAGAAGAAGAAGCTTGCAAATTGCAATATCTGACAAGATTGCTTTCAGCTGAATTCTTAAAATTAATGGCAGAGGCATTATTAGCTGTGCTGCTATTCAAAATTATCAGACTTGCCGTTGATCCGGATAAACTCACACGTCCATCAATGGTAACTTTATCAGCACCATTCAGGTCGATGAGCGGAGTAGCGAGGTTACCACTGATGGTTTTTCCTGCTACAGTAGGATAAATGAGCAAACTTGACCAGTTGGCGCTGGCATTGATCACCGCTGAGGCGTTTTCGTTAGTATTGTCGATTATCTGTAACGTTATGATGCCCGTATAAACACCTCCTGTATTGGCATTTATGGCATCAAAAGCCGCTTTTAATGTTGTAAAATTGGCACCTGTTGTGCCCACGGTTTTCGTTATATCCGCCTGAAGATTGTTGGACGCCAAACAGAAAGTAATAAAAAGCACGAAAAAAAACTTCATGTTTTTAGACTTTAATGATAAATATAGTTCGAACATTGAAACTAAATTGAAATGATAAATTCGGCTAAGCAAACAGTAATAAACCTGCCTTTCTTTGATGTATATTCAAAAAAAGAAGTGATAATAATTTTTAAGGGAGCAAAAAATTATATCGGTTAAGTGCGGAGCTAAGTTACTACAATTTTTAGTATTTTGTAGAAAATTCTAACTTTTTAACAGATTAAACTAAAATAAGTGTTACACATCTAATAATGAGATATGTATACATATTATAGCGTACAAATTAAATACAACATTGTTCTATTCTAAGTACGTATACCATTGTTCATACAATAAATTCAAAAATTCGAGGGGTCTTTGCTCCATCTATTCTGTCTGAAATTGGATTTTTCATCTGGCTTTTCCATCTAAGTATTATAAAAGCCCTGAAATTCAGAGCTTTTAAATGATTTTTTGTAGCTTGCTATTCGTTTGTTTTAGGCCGGTTACTTTCCGATACAGAAATGCTTGAAAATATTACCCAACACTTCATCCGTGGTTATTTGCCCTGTAATTGAGCCTAAATAATGCAAGCATTCGCGGATGTCTTGGGCAAGAAATTCGCCGGATATGTTGGAATGAAGCCCGGAAATTGTTCGTTGGATAGCTTCCAGCGCTTGGGTTAGCGCTTCATAATGACGGATGTTGGTTACGATGACATCCTCCGGATTAACTTGGTCTACCGCCATCACTGACTGCATTTTATCAATTAAACCTGTCAGGTTTGATTTCGATTTAGCGGCTATAAATACCAACGACTCATTTTTTTTCAGCGGCAAACCTGCTAGGTTTTTACGCGACTCATCAGTGGCAACATCCGATTTATTGGCTACCAGAATTAGGTGCTGATCTGTGATCTTTTCGCTGATTTCGGCTATCCTGGCAAGGTTCGTATCTAAGGATGAAGTAAGATCCAGAACCAGTAAAACGATGGAGGCCTGTTCCAGTTTCTGGTACGATCGCTCAATGCCCATGCTTTCGATGGTATCGGTGGTAGGTCGCAAGCCGGCTGTATCAAAGAACCGGAACAATACTCCGTTAAGGTTAACGATATCTTCAATGACATCGCGGGTTGTACCATGGATATCCGAAACTATTGCCTTTTCTTCATTCAACAAGGCATTCAACAAGGTCGACTTTCCGACGTTAGTCTCCCCTATTATCGCAACCGGAACTCCCTTTTTTAGGGCATTGCCAAGTCGAAAAGAATCAGATAATCTTTTAATTAGAGCTTCAATTTTAACGGAGAGTGCAATTAATTGGGTACGATCGGCAAATTCCACATCCTCCTCACTGAAATCAAGTTCTAATTCTATCAAGGTAATAAAATGTAGCAATTGATCTCTCAAAATACTAATTTCAGAAGAGAAACCCCCTCTCATTTGATTCAGTGCAACCCGATGCGCTGCGGAATTTCCGGAAGCAATCAAATCGGCAACAGCTTCAGCTTGTGAAAGATCCATCTTCCCATTCAAAAAAGCACGCTGGGTAAATTCACCCGGTTGCGCCAAGATAGCCCCTTCTTCAATCAACAATTGAAGTAACTGCTGTTGGACAAATAACGAACCATGACAGGAGATCTCCACCACATCTTCGCCCGTATAAGAATGAGGTGCACGAAAAAGTCCAATAACTACCTCATCCAGAAGCTCATCACCTTTGCTAATCGATCCAAAATGAAGCGAATTAGCTGCCTGATCTGACAATTTCTTTCCTTTCAACGGAGAAGAATAAATCCGGTCGACCAGGCTAACTGCCTGATCTCCTGAGAGTCGGATCACCGCAATTCCACCGATTCCTGAAGGTGTAGAGATGGCACAAATGGTAGGTTCAGTAAACATACAGGACTATTTTATGACAAATATACCAGTTTCAACTACAAAAAGAAAAGAGCCCTTTCAAGCTCTTTTCTATTAATTACTGAATCTCTATTGCTCTTGCGGGTTTCGGCTTTAACTCCTCCCGTTTGGGAAGTGTAAGCACCAAAATTCCGTCTTTGTAGCTTGCCTGAATCTGATCCCCGTTAATTGATTCTACCGGAACGCTGAATTGTCTACGAAACGAACGATAGCAGAATTCCTTGCGTGAATAACGTTCAGCCGATACATTCTTTTCTTCTTCCACTTCGGCAGAAACGGTCAAAAGATTGTGCTCGAGATCAACTTTAAAATCCTCTTTCTTCATTCCCGGTGCGGCAACTTCAATCTGAATCCGACTTTCGTCCTCCTGAACATTCACTGCAGGCAAGGTGGTATTGTTTGCTGAAAACCCGGCATTGTTCCAATCTAATAACTCCCGTCCAAACAAGTTGTTGAATAATGTTGGATACAGTCTTTCTGAACTTCTGATAAGTGTCATTTTTAATTCCTCCTATTTTTTAGTTGTACAATTAAATTCATGTATCACGTCTTCGTAATATAACAACAATTAATCAATCCGCGTGCCAAAACTGCTAAAATAAATGTATCCAGCTAATTCTCAATTAAATACATTTTTTATTCAATGAGAATCCCGCCAAAATGGCAATCGTATGCTAATTTTATACTGTCAAAAAGTCACAACAACCTCATATTCATGCTAATATGTCACCATTTCTAATCAAAACACCTGAAAGAATGTTTGATTTGTAATCCTTCAAAATAAATTTTATATTTGATGGATGAACGCATGTCTCATAACTCATATCTCATAACTCATAATTTATAACTTATATCTATTTCACTATGCTTCCAAAATTTTTACTCGCCGACAATTCTCAAGTACTTCCTGACACTATTTTCATCATTCATACCGAGCAGCCCAGGTTTATTGTTGGCTGTGATCTGGAAGGATTTAACGTGGACCAGGAGATTCATTGGATCGACGAAGAACCTGGAAGTGCGGAATTAAAAGCTGATTTACTCGAGCAAGCCGAAGAATTTATGGAACTTGAACTCGAATATGAGGAAGAACTGGATAAATTAGACGAGGAATCAGACAATTAGAAAAATGGGATAATGTGCTAATGTGCTAATGTGCTAATATGCTAATTATAAGAACCATATAATCATGTTTATCTCATAACTCATGTCTCATGTCTCATATCTTATATCTTATATCTCATGTCTCATGTCTCATCGCTTATAACTCATCGCTTATAACTCATATTTTATGGAAACAACTACTAAAAGGTTAAAACGTTCTAATTCAGACAAAATGATTGCAGGTGTTTGTGGCGGATTGGCAAATTACTTTGATTTGGATACAACATTAATCCGGTTGGCATTCGCTTTCGCAACCATCTTCGCAGGTACAGGTATTTTAGCCTATCTCATTATGTGGATCATTGTTCCTAAAGAATCCTTTTAATTCATTTTATGCAAAGAAGAAATTTCATCCAAAAATCAGCAGCTGCTGCCGCATTCGCCGGAATTAGTAGTTCTGCGTTTGGTCTTACTACCCCTCAGGATGCAAAACCATCGAACAGTGCATTTTTTAAATTGAGGTATGCGCCAGGTTTCGGTACCTTCAATGAATTAGCCGGAAAAGATCCTATCGATCAGATTAAATTCTGCAACGACCAGGGATTCAGGGCGATGTTCGATAACGGGTTCATGAGTAAACCTGTTGAACTTCAGGCACAAATTGTTGCCGAAATCAACAAAAGAAATATGAAAATGGGACCATTTGTGCTCTATGCCGATTTCAGCAAAGAGTCGATGGTAATCAAAGACAACGAGATCAGACAGATGCTGGTCGACAAGGTTAAGGCAGGAGTTGAAGTTTGCCAACGAACCGGATTAAAATGGGCGCTGATGGTACCGGGACGTTACAATGAACATTTGAATTGGGGTTTCCAAACCGCTAATGTCATTGACATTTTGCGTGAACTCAGTGATATTGCCTTACAGGGAGGGATGACCATCGTTCTTGAACCGCTCAATAAACGTGATCACCCGGGGCTTTTCCTTACCGATATGCCTCAGACTTTCGCCATCTGCAGGGGTGTAAACAGTCCGGCATGCAAAATAGTAGACGATCTTTATCACCAGCAGATCACAGAGGGAAATCTAATCCCAAATATTGAATCATGCTGGAGTGAAATAGCCGCTTTTCATTTGGGTGATAATCCCGGAAGGAAAGAACCTGGCACCGGTGAGATTAATTTCAATAATATCTTCAAATACATTCTCAGCAAAGGGTACGATGATGTCCTTTGTATGGAACATGGAAGAAGTATCAAAGGCAAAGAAGGTGAACAAGCCTTGATTGACGCCTATCGAAGAGCTGATAATTTTTAGTCATAAAAAAACCGCTGGAAAATTCCGGCGGTTTTTTTTGTAATGTAGTTAATTGCTTATTTCTTAACGGCTACTTTCTTTTTTGCTGATTTCTTCACGGGAGCAGCAGCAGTTGTAACCGCAGCTTTTGCAGGAGCAGCAGCCGGTTTTGCAGCAACGGCAGCAGCTGGTTTAGCAGCAGCTTCTTTCTTAACCGGAGCTTTTTTAACTTCTGGTTTTGTCTGAGCACTTACAGATACAACACCCATTATTAGAGCGATACTCAAAAACATGACTAACTTTTTCATCTTTCTATTTTTTTAAGATTGTTTACATGTCAAAAGTAGATCACCAATTATGAAGAATTCGTGAAGAATCTGATTCAATGGAGAATTAATTACTGTTTTTTTTGCGGAAAGAAAATTCTAAACTGAGAACCTTTTCCAAGCTCAGAATTAACCTCAATTTTTGCATCATGAAAAGCAGCAATACTGCTAACAATCGACAGGCCTAAACCTTGTCCTTCCCCTGAACCATCGTTTATCCTTTTAAAACGATTAAATATCAAATGAATATTATCCGGTTCAATTCCAATCCCACTATCTTCTACCGTAATTAATGAACCTCCATCCTGATTAGACTGGGAAACAATTACAGCACCATCCTCCTTGTTGTACTTGATGGCATTGCTGATTAAATTAAACAAAAGGATATATATCAAATACTTGTTAACACCCTCAAGCATAACAGAATCAGAAATCCTATTGCTTATGGAAATATTCTTTATCAACGCCCGCTCTTCGATGTCGGAGATGATCTCATTGATCAAGTCTTGTAAACTAAAGGTATCAGTTTTTGCATATTGATCATTTTCAATTCTCGAAATCAAAAGCAAGGCCTTTATAATATGCTGCAAACGAAATAACTGTTTCTGCTGATCCAAAATCAGATCAACAGTCTTTGCAGGTAACTTATTAGATACCAACAGATTATCCAGTTTGGACTGCATCACGGAAATGGGCGTATACAGCTCATGAGATACATCGCCGATAAATTTCTTTTGATTCTTCAGAATATCATTGACTTTGTGCATCAATTCATTAATTGTTGTATTCAGATAGACAAAATCTGTGGTGGAAGAGGCCAGTTCAGAATAATTAAAAGTCTCGGGGTTGATGACCGTTTTTAGTTTGGGAATAATCTGCTGATTGAGCGGATGAAGCAGATATTTGTATATTCCCAAGTCAAATAGAATGGTTATGATCAGAACAATCAAAATAATGGAAAGAGAAATATTTTTTAAAGTCTTGTCGAGATTATAAATCATCTGAATGTTTTTCCCTATCTCCAGGGTATACAGTTGGTGACCTACTTCAAAATTATAATTCAGAATCCTGTAGTCAAACTCCTCATCTTCAATAACTCTGGCCTCCTGAGAAAATGAAATATCTTCTGCCTTTCCATCCTTATCCAAGGTTATTGAGATAAATTCATCCTTTAAAATATTGTAACTCGCGAAAGCGCTATCCTGTTCTGCATCCAAATAGTTCTTAATACCGATCTTGTGAACGATCAACATCGTCTTATCTTTCATTTTTAACAAATCCCGGTCGGTGTGACGTCGCGCAAGGATATCAATCATTTGCTCGACCATGATAAACAGGATCAAAAAAATGATAATCTTTGAAATCGCCCCAATCAATGCTAGTTTTAATTCTAGTCTCATAATTCAACTATTTAACCCCACTTTTGTATTGAACAAGATATTGATAATTTCGACTCGTTCATTTTTCATTTTTCACTTTTAATTTTTCACTTTTAATTTTTCATTTTTCACTTTTCACTTTTCATTTTTCACTTACCTATGAACTTACTAATTGTTGAAGACGAAATATCACTTTCCGGAGAAATTCGACAATTTCTGGAAAAGGAGGGCTTTAAATGTGATGAAGCACACACGGGGAGAATTGCGTCAGACAAGATCTTTTCGAATGAATACGATATGATTCTGCTTGATCTTGGCTTGCCTGATTATGAGGGACTTAATTTATTAAAGGAAGCGATGAAGAATAAAAGCACAGCCTCCGTAATAATTTTGTCGGCGCGTACTGCCATCGAAGACCGGATCAAAGGACTGGATTTGGGTGCCGATGATTATCTCTCCAAGCCTTTTTCCTTGATTGAATTGAAATCACGAATCCTAGCGGTTACCCGCAGAAAACATGGCTTGAAGGGTAACATCATCCAGATTCAAGGCCTCGAACTCAATTTTGATAAACGCAAAGTGTTTTTCAATGCCAAAGAAATTCTGCTAACGAAAAAGGAGTATGACATTTTTAGCTTTCTTATCCTGAATAAAAACAAAGTAACCACACGACTACAGATTTCTGAACATATCTGGGGAGACATCTTCGAAGAAAACTACAATTCCAATTACATCGATGTTCACATCAAAAATCTCCGCAAAAAATTAGCCGAATATTTGGACGGAGATTTTTTGGAGACGGTGCGGGGTATCGGGTTTAGGTTCAACGAGTAAGAAGTGACTAAAGTTAGCAAGCCATCTCTCCCGCATTTTTCTTCGCCGACAAAAGGGTATATGCCCCTTTGACAACCACTTTTGCTGTCTCAAAATTGAATCCTTCCGGCAAGATGATCTCCGTATAACCTCCATCTGTAACGCCCTTTTTTACTTCTACAATCTTGTATTCGGTAAAAGGCTTCCCTCCTTCTTCCTTGTCCTTATCAAAAACAAAAATAAAATCCTTGTCATCGAAACTTACCACCGCCTCGGAAGGCAATGCAGTTACCTGATTACCAGATGTTTCAATGATCGCATTTACATACATCCCCGGTAGTACATTTTTGCAGATCCCCGTAACACTTGCAAATACTTTGTAGGTTTTGTCTGCGTTGATGGATTGCCCGGTTTGTGTAATCACGGCATCGTGTTGTTCGGTTTCGTTGTTGATGAAAAATCGAATTTTTTGCGCTTTGGCAACTTTGTTGGCATCCTTTTCGAAGAGGGTAAGTTCGAGGAAAAGCTTGTCATTGTTGATAATTTTAAACATCACATCGGTGGGGGTGACATATTTCCCAAGGTTAACATTGACCGTTTCAGCATATCCTGAAATTGGTGACACCAAGGAGATAGAACGACTGATGTTGTCTTCCTGCAAGTTATCCGGATTGATACTTATCAGTACTAACTTCTGCTTCAGAGCATTAACCTGTGCCTTCAGATTTTTATAGTCGGCAGTAACCTGTTGTACATTTTTTTCTGAATACACATCATCTTTAAATAGCTGACTATGACGCTTATATTCAGCTTCAGCATATTCAAGTTTATTTCTGGCCTCCAAATAATTCTGCTGAATATCTACGAATTCCTGATTTTCAATTACTACTAAAACCTGGCCTTTGCTGACAGCATTTCCAGGCATCAGGGAGGTGCTCTTGACAAAACCACTCATGGGAGCACAAATGGTTGCCAGATTCTGAGGTGCCGCATTGACAATTCCATTAACCTTTAATGTTCCGCTAAGCAAGCGCTTTTCAATTTGGCCTGTTTGGATATCGGCTAGCTTGATCTGGTCTGCTCGTAATTCAACGATATCTTCCGGAATTACCTCCACAGCCTTAAGCTCAGCAATGGTTTTCTTGCTATTACCGCACGACACAGCCATTACACCAAAAATCGCAGTAAATACAATCGTAATGAACGAATATTTTGATATTTGATTTGTATTAAAATAATTTTTCATACTTCTCATACTATTGATATTGAGTAAATTTTTCACTTTTCATTTTTCATTTTTCATTTTTCAAAAAACTTTCCCCGTCACAAACTCAATGCTTATCACCGTTTGGTTGTAACTGTTGAGCGCATCCAGATAACTCTGTTTTATACTCAAAGCCCTGCTAAGACTCAGAACATAATCCAGATAATCCAGCGCACCGGCTTTGTAACTACGGATCGATTGGTCGATAATTATTCCGGCTTCTGGTACCGCCTGTTTCTAGTAATACTCCACACTCGACTTGTATTTTTCACATTCATCCAACAAAGACTGATATTTACCTTGAAGGATACTAGAATAATTTCTTTCATTCAGGATCGCAACCTGCTCTTTGATTTTTGCAGCCTTTATTTTGGCCGAATAGGGCGATAGCCAAAGGGGGATAGCCATTCCAGCCTGAATTCCTGTAAAACGGTCGCCGTCACCAAAAATTCGCGGTAACCCATTGATTTCTTGGGTTCCTCGCATCGTCTGACTGAAATATCCGATCGAAAAATCGGGTAGTGCACGACTTTGTTCAAGCTTTTTTTCCAAACGAACGACCTCCGTCTGATGTTTGATTTGACCTAAATACGGATTTGCCTGAAATCCTAAATTTCCACTCTCAACCGAAAAATAAATTCGGTGCAGCACCGAATCGACTGGAATAACCTGTGATTCGGTATTTAGGATGGTCTTCATCTGGCGATTTAATATTCCAATATCGGCCTTAAGCTGTTGCAACTGGTTCTTTATTTCAAGGCTTTGCGATCGGGCCGTAATCATTTCCAACCGGTTAGTTTCTCCCGCTTTGGCACGAAGTTCGGCGGCACGTTGAAAACCCGAATACAAACTATCCTGATACAGCCACAATTTATATTTTGAACTCAAATAGGCCAACTGCCAATATATCTGTTTCACCTGAGTCGCTATCTCAATTTGCGAAGTCATAAGCTGCCATTCACTATCCTTTATAGCTGCATTAGCCAACTTACGTTGATTGATGTAAACCGAGGGAAATGCAAACGATTGTGAAAGGGTAAGACTATTATCCTTCGAATTTGAGTTAAATTGACCGTACTGTCCTTCAACAGAAATTTTTGGGATATCCAGAGATGCTCCTTTCAACGCTTTCTGCATATCCACCGAATAAACTGCCGACCGAACCGCAAGGTTACTGTCGAGTGCCATAAGTATCGCATCATGCAGATTTATTGATACTTGCTTCTTTCCCTGTGCATTTGCGTTTCTCATACCGGAAGTGCCAATGAACAAGAATAGGACAATAGAAGCAACTGCCACTGATTTTCTCTTGGGTAAAAACCGGAATCGTTTGGTAGAGAAAATGACATAAAAAACAGGAAGGATAATCAGGGTAAGCAGGGTGGCTGTTAAAAGTCCACCAATCACAACGGTGGCAAGTGGTTTCTGAACTTCTGCCCCAGCCGAATTAGATAAAGCCATTGGAAGGAATCCCAATGAGGCAACAGCAGCTGTCATAATAACAGGCCGTAACCGGGATTGCAATCCTTTCAGCACGCGCTCCGTCACATCGGTAATCCCCTCCTTTTCGAGCCGGTTAAACTCTGCAATAAGTACAATCCCGTTTAGGACAGCCACGCCAAATAGAGCGATAAAACCAACGCCGGCTGATATGGAGAAATTCATGTCCCGTATCCAAAGGGCAAACACACCACCAATAGCCGACATAGGCACCGCCGAGAATATCAGCAACGTTTGTTTGACGGAATTGAACGTAAAGAACAGCAAGACAAATATCATCAGTAAGGCTACAGGAACGGCAATCGACAACCTGGCTTTGGCTGCTTCCAAATTTTTAAACTGTCCACCGAAGGAAACGAAATAACCGGTTGGAAGCTTCACTTGCTGATCGATTTTAGCTGTAACATCTTTGATAACATTCTCAATATCGCGACCTCGAACATTGAAACCAACGGTGATACGACGTTTGGTGTTTTCTCTGGAAACCTGCGCAGGACCGGACCTTATGGAAATGTCAGCCACTTGTTCAAAGGGTATCTGTTCGCCGTTGGATAGGGTTACCGAGAGATTTTTTACATCGTCCAAGCTTTGCCGGTAATCTTTGTCCAAACGCACGATTAATCCGAAGCGTTTTTCTTCGTCATAGACCACACCGGCCTGACTTCCGGCAAATGCTGCCCTGAGCACACGATTGGCATCGCCAACTGTCAAACCATATTGTGCCAGTCGGTCGCGGTTGTAATCCACCTGAACCTGCGCCAGTCCAGTAACTTTCTCAACATTAATATCTTCTACCCCTTCAATCTGTTGAATAATTTTCTCCACGCTCGCAGCTTTTTCGGCCAGCGTATTGAGGTCGTCGCCAAAAATTTTGATGGCGATATCCTGCTTTGAACCGGAAAGTAACTCATTAAACCGCATCTGGATGGGCTGCTGAAATTCAAATTTCACCCCAGCCAACGGAATTAGCGATTCCTGCATCTTTGCAACCAACTCTTCCCGGGTAGAAGCCGAAGTCCATTCGCTCTTATCCTTGAGGGTAATAATATAATCGCCTGTCTCCATGGGTGTTGGATCAGTAGGAATTTCTCCGGCGCCAATTTTACAAACAGCATGAATAATCTCCGGAAAATTGGCCAATAATATTTTGTTCGCTTTTTCTACCATTTCAACTGTATTGGAAAGAGATCCGCCTTGCAAAGTCATGACTCCTGCTGCCAAATCACCCTCTTCGAGTTGAGGAATAAACTCACCTCCTAAACTGGAAAAAAGAAATAAGCTGGAAATGAAAAGCAAAATGGCAGAAACGGAAACCAACAATTTGTGCTTCAGCGCATAAAGAATGACAGGATTAAAAGCCTTGTGCATCCGATCCATCAACCGGTCTGAAATAGTACGCTTGTGCTCCGTCTTTTTACTTAAGAACAAGGCAGATGCCATTGGAACATAAGTCAGCGAAAGAATTGTAGCGCCCAGCAGTGCGAAAGCGACAACCTGTGCCATCGGACGAAACATTTTTCCCTCAATGCCTACCAAAGCTATGATAGGAAGATAGACAATCAGGATGATTATCTGTCCAAAAGTGGCAGAACTCATCATCCGTTTGGCCGATTCGAATACATTTTCATCCATCTGATCCTGCGTAAGTCGCTTAACCCCGGGATGGTAATGTTTGCTCAGGAAGATTCGATGAACCACTCCCTCAACGATAATTACGGCACCGTCAACAATCAGTCCGAAGTCAATCGCTCCCAAACTCATCAGATTACCGGACACGCCGAAGATGTTCATCAGGGAGATCGCAAATAACATGGCCAGTGGAATTACTGAAGCTACAATTAATCCTGCCCGCACATTCCCCAACAGCAGAACGAGGATGAAAATAACGATCAACGCCCCTTCGATCAGATTCCTTGATACAGTACCAATAGCACGTCCAACCAAATCTGAGCGATTCAAAAAGGGTTCTATTTTCACCCCTTTGGGAAGTGATTTTTGAATAGTTGCAATGCGTTCGCTAACGTTATCGTTTACTTCGTGGGCGTTAGCTCCCTTCAGCATCATCACCACTCCGCCCACAGCCTCGGTTGTATCCACGACGAATGCGCCGTACCGGGTAGCACTTCCGTATTGAACTGTAGCGATATCCCGAACTAAAATAGGAATACCGGATGGATTTGACTTCACCACAATTTTTTCGATATCTGAAAGTGTTTTTACCAAACCGATCCCGCGAATAAAGTAGGCATTAGGCTTTTTGTCGATGTACGCACTTCCTGTGTTCTCGTTGTTCTTTTCGAGGGCCTCAAAAATGTTGGTAAGAGAGAGATTCATTCCCCGCAGCCTCTCTGGATTTACCGCAATCTCATACTGCTTTACAAATCCACCATAACTGTTGATATCAGCCACGCCGGGGGTTCCAAGCATCTCGCGACGCACAACCCAGTCCTGGATGGTTCGTAACTCCATCGGATTGTATTTCTTCTCCAACCCTTTATCGACGGCAAGCCTGTATTGAAATATTTCCCCTAATCCGGATGAAATTGGGGCAAGTCCGATTTTGGCCAGTCCGGCAGGAATTTCCTCCTCGGCTTCTTTTAAACGTTCGCTCAATTGTTGTCGTGCCCAATAAAGATCGACATCATCTTTAAATACGACCGTAATTACGGATAGTCCCAATCTGGAAATGGAGCGCAACTCGATGATATCGGGGATATTGGCAACTGCCACTTCGATGGGAGCCGTAATAAAGCTCTCCACCTCCTGCACGGCCAGAGAAGGGGCCAATGCGATAACCTGCACCTGGTTGTTGGTCACGTCGGGAATCGCATCAATCGGCAATCGAATTAAGGAGTAGGTTCCCCAGCCAACTAACGCCAAAATGAACAATCCGACAACGAATTTATTCTTTATCGAAAAATGGATTATACGTTCTATCATAACGGAAACGAATCAAAATAATACAAAAATTCATCCAACTGTATTCATAACAGATGGAAAATCAAAACAATAACTAATGTATTAAATTAATTTGGGAGGCTGCCAGATCGAGGAAAAATGATAAGAAGTAAAGATGGGAGAGAATTCAGAATAACATTCCAACAAAAATGGAAAGCTATTGAAGGCAATAATCAGATTTTGCTGAATTTTAGGGGAAGAGCAGCAGTTACAGGTACAGAAAGGAGAACAGTGGTCGATATCCTGATGATTATCAGTTGTTTTCGGAGAAATCTCCGTTTTTTGCAAAGTAGTGTCCTCCGGCTTATCAATGCAGGGAATCGCAGTGAGAACCACGATGTAAAGAGACAATATGAAGGCAAAGAATCTCATAATTGTATGCAAATATAAAAAAGATATATTAAATGGGAAGTTCCCTCAATTGAAAGAAAATAATGAAAAATGAACAATGAAAAATTGTACTTTAGTCACTTTAGTTCACTTTAGTCACTTTAGTCACTTCTTATGCTAACCAACGGCGAACAAAAAATCTTTATCTGGATCGATTTCTCTCCCGAAACGGAGGTGGCGATTATTCATGGCGTTCAGGTGGCGTTGATCCTGGAGAAGGAAGTTTGCCTGATTTATCATCCTGGGAAGGGCAACGAAAAAATGGAGGAGGCAGAATCCAGGTTACTACAGTTAACTTATCCAATTGCAAAGATCCTGGGAAAAAAGCGCGTGCACTATTACATTGTGCTTCACCCGTTTCATACAATGCTCACCGAACTGGCAGAGGAGTTTGATGCCTTGCTGTTGGTAGCCCATAAAAAAAATAGTAAAATTCTGCTGCCTCAACTTCCGCATTCCGGATTCCCTTTCTTATTCGTCTCAGCCATTCATGATCCTGAGAAAAGTTATCAGAAAATTGCCGTTCCGGTTGGATACATGAGGAAAACAAAGGATCTGGCCCTTTGGAGCAGCTATTTTGCCCGGCATAACCAGGCTAAAGTGACGCTTATAAAATCGATGGATATGTTTGATGAGGACAAGAAAAGGGTGATGAGTATTCTATTTTCTATTGAGCGATTGTTTAAGAATTTCACTTTCCCTCACGAAATAGTTGAATGCCATTCTCCTACCTGGAAGATTCAAAAAAAATCATTAGACCATGCTTTGAGCTTTCAAAATGGGCTTTTGATCATCTCTTTTACCTATCGTTCCACTTTTATAGATCGTCTGTTCGGAATAAATGACGCCAACGTAATTGACCATTCTGAGGCACTTTCAGTTATATGTATCAATTCACAAAGAGATCTTTACACTTTCTGCGGGTGATTTAAACCACCTCCAAACTAGTGTAATTCGTTTAACCGGTGTAATTCGTTTAATCTCAATTTCTTATATCTATTAATTAAGATATTTGAATAACTTTTTAAATAAATAGCAACTCACGCATTCGGGTTAATGATTAATTTCTACTTTTGTCGCTGATTATTGAAGTTCCTTATACACTGTTATTTAGAACAATTCTTATTAATACCTAAAACAATTCTATATGGAAAGTAGTGCATTGATACTTTTCTTCATCACAGCAATAACGCTGGTAGGTTTGGCGCTGGTGTTTTCCAGTTATGTTCCGCCAACTTCATACAACGCCGCAAAATTCGAACCTTACGAATGTGGTATGGAGACCATTGGTGAGACCTGGAATCAATACACCGTCGGTTATTACCTATTTGCCATTCTGTTCTTACTATTTGATGTTGAAACGGTATTTGTTTTCCCTTGGGCCACGGTTATGCGGGAAGTTGGCATGACGGGATTTGTTGAGATCTTGATTTTCTTTTCCATTCTGGGCTTAGGATTGTTTTACGGGTGGAAAAAACACGCATTGAAATGGGAGTAAGTAGTAAGAAAGAGTTCGAAAAGAACGATTATCCTGTCCTACAGGAGTACGAAGGAGGAAGCATCATCCTTGCCAAATTAGACGATTTACTTAACTGGTCACGTTCCAATTCACTTTGGCCGCTAACTTTCGGTACTCGTTGTTGTGCGATCGAATTTATGGCTGTTGGTGCTTCAAGACACGACATGGCCAGATTCGGGTTTGAAGTTGCCCGTGCAACTCCTCGTCAGGCGGATATGATTATCATCTCCGGTACTATCAATTACAAGATGGCGCCGGTATTGAAGCGTTTGTACGATCAAATCGCTGATCCAAAATATGTTATCGCAATGGGTGCCTGCGCTGTTTCCGGCG
>JBBQJE010000017.1:0-25805 GCA_038325635.1 Bacteroidales bacterium | reverse complement strand
TGATGTATCACTCCAAACCGCCCCCTCGGCAAAAGGTTTATCAAGTTGAATGACAAAATAATTTTTAAAATTGGAAGCTACGCCACCGCTATTTCTGGTAGAATAGCCAACGATTTTATTTTCACTTTTGATGATCTTGATGTAAGAACCCTTGTTAAAGGCATCAATCAGGATATAGGAATTCTTATTTTGAGGAAATGTAAATCGAAAAATAGAAGCACGTTCTGTAGGTGTAATTTCTGCGGTTACATCGTAATCGGCAAGGTAAACGCTGTAATAATAGGGCTTTACAGTTTCGGATTTATGCGAAAACCAACTTGCTCGCTTTTCTCCGTCAATTTTCAAGGCATCCGTCATGGCAAAGAGGGAAAATTGGCCGTAATCGTTAATCCATGGACTAGGTTGATGGGTTTGTTTAATTCCTTGTATATGAGTGGCATCGTAGGCATAGACCCATCCATCACCCATTTTTGCAGTTTGCGGGGTCCAGAAGTTCATGCCCCAGGGCAATGCAATGGCCGGATAGGTGTTGCCATTCGACAAAGAATAATTGGAATCACTGCCCATTAAGGGATTGACAAGGTCTGCAGGTGAAGAATTGTTAATTTGGGCCGTGGAAGTCAACCCTGAGAGTGCCAATAAGAGAAAGAAAACTATTTTCATGATTAGTTCTGATTATAAGTCGGTGAAATTGTTAGTCTAAAAAGGTTTATAAATCTGTTTTGAGAACTTTCGAAACAAATATAACTGCAATTATTTATTTTATGATTACACCTAAGTGGCGGATTCAATGTTTTATGAAACAAAAAATCCCGTGATAAGCGGGATTTTAGCAGCATCAGATTAGATCTTCCTGACTTTGAATTTTTTTGGTAATTTATGCTTCTAACATCGCCGTGTAAGCTTCTGCAGAAAGAAGCTTTTCAACCTCCGATAAATCGTTCAGATTAACTTTAATCAACCATCCTTTCCCATAAGGGTCTGAGTTAACCAGCTCAGGGTGATCCTCAAGTTGTGAATTGATTTCGAGGATCTCACCGGAAACCGGCATGAATAGGTCTGAGACAGTTTTAACCGCTTCTATTGTGCCAAAAACCTTTTCGATTTCAAGTGTTTCACCCAAAGTTTCAATTTCAAGAAAAACAATGTCACCAAGTTCACCCTGTGCAAAATCGGTGATACCTACGAAAGCAACATCTCCTTCAAGGCGAAGCCATTCATGTTCTTTCGTGTATTTTAAAGCCGCTGGAATATTCATAGTTTAAATATTTAGAATTCTCAAAATTAAGATAAAATTGATTGCATAAACCTGATCGATATCAGAATTTTTGATTAAAATTGATGAAAGAAACTTGGAAGCAATGAAGTTTAAAGCAGAGATTAGTTCGTTAGGAGAAATAAATAATGTGGCGGAAAAATTTATTGAGGCGCATCCTGCAGATCGGCTTTTTGCCTTTTATGGGAAGATGGGTTCAGGAAAGACGACATTTATTAAAGCATTATGCGAGCGATTGCAGGTTGTTGATTACGTAACTTCTCCAACTTTTGCACTGATTAATGTATATGAGACCAAACAATCACAGGAAATCTACCACTTTGATTTTTACCGGATCAAAAGCATTAACGAGCTGTTTGATCTCGGTTATGAAGAATATTTTTTCAGCGATAAATATTGTTTTGTTGAGTGGCCTGAGTTAATTGAACCCTTGCTTCCGGAAAATACAGTGAAGGTAACGATCATTGAGACTGAAAGTGGAAGTAGGATAATTGAATCCGATTGACATATTTTGATAACTTTGTTTGTACATTTTGAATTGAAGAGCTTTAAAAGCATAACTAAACGAAGCAATGAACCAACGAAAAGAGGAAAGCCCGTCTGTTTGGACCAAAGAAAAATTCATCCCAAAGGAGGAGTTGTATAAACCAGGAAGGAAGAATATTAAATTAAGCATTGGGTTTCCCTGCACAGGTAATGTAGTTGAGTTTCGTGTTCCTCTCACTCCGCAGTCGGTTGAGGTTTTGGTTAATTGCGGTCATAATGTATTCGTTCAAAAGGGAGCTGGGAAAGAGGCAAACTATTCAGACAGAGCCTACTCTGAAGCGGGTGCAGTAATATGTCAGGATGCTGATGAGGTCTTTCAATGTGATATAATTTTAAAAATGGCACCTTTCACCTGCAACGAGACGGAGCTGATGAAGGGAAATCAATTGCTGTTTTCGCCCGTCTATCTTTCGCTGATGACCTCTGAGTTTGTACGAAAATTAATGCGAAAAAAAATCACAGCGATTGGTTTCGAATATCTCAAAGACGAACATGGTGTTTTGCCTATTGTACAGATCAGCAGTGAAATTATTGGAAACATTTCTATGGTTGTAGCTAGCGAATTATTAAGCTCCATCAATGGCAAAGGTGTTATTTTGGGTGAGGTTACCGGCGTAGCTCCTTCTGAGGTTGTAATTCTGGGATCCGGAATGGTTGCTGAACAAGCCGCCAGGACGGCCATGGCACTTGGAGCTGTAGTTCGGATTTTCGATGATTCTATCTATAAACTTATGAACTTGAAAGCCAGGCTTGGACAGCATATTTCAACTTCTGTCTTTCACCCAAAGGCCTTGCGGAAGGCTCTGAAAACGGCTGAGGTAGTATTGGGTGCAATGCCAATGAATGAAGTTCCGAACATGATTGTACCGGAGGATATGGTTGAAGGGATGAAAGAAAATTCCGTCATTATCGACCTAAATATTATTCAAGGGGGATGTTTTGAGACATCACGGATCACTACACTGAAAAATCCCACCTATAAAGTGCATGGCGTAATCCATTTTTGTGTTCCAAATCTTGAATCTAGAGTAGCCCGAACAGCATCCATTGCTGCTAGCAATATCTTTACTCCTTTATTATTGGGCATCGGACAATCCGGCGGGGTAACAGAATACATCAAAAGCAACAGAGGATTTTGCGAAGGGGTCTATCTTCTTAATGGAATACTCACCAATAGAGACATTGCAAAAAGTCTCTCTATTTCAGACACAGATATTAATCTTTTGCTGGGCGCATTTTAACCTACCGGGAAGTTGGTCCATTTGTCTTCTGCCAAAATCATCATGGATATTGGATGTAACCGAACACGATGTGTCGCCACATGTCCTATTCCATTCGGATAAATTTCTCCATTTTGTGCAATAATCAACCAGATTTTGTCTGGAATGTCAAACTCAACAGAGTAGTTGTTTCCATTGAATAACACAAGGATGTGTTCCCACGAATCACCATTCGCGTGATCTCTCAATTCATAAGCAATTACTCCCGGAATATATTTTGGAAAGAAAACCAGTTTCTCTCTAACCATATCACTGTCGCTCATCCTAAATGCCGGATGCTGCTTTCGAAGATTGATGCATTTCTTTGTGAAATTGAAAAGATCCATCGTTAATGATTTTTTGCCCCAATCAATTTGATTTATCTCATCGGGCGATCGATAAGAATCGTTGTGGCCTCCTTTTGACCGGTGCATTTCGACTCCCGCATGCAAAAAAGGAACACCTTGGGAAGTAAGTAAAATTCCTAAAGCCAGACGTGTCATCCTGTCAATCTCTTCCATCGTAGACTCTGGACATGAATATTGAAGCTTGTCGAATAAGGTATAGTTATCGTGGCAAGAGATATAATTGACACACTGTGTCGGACTGTTTGCCCAAGGCTGACGGGATGATTCGACGTAATCATAAAAAATCTGTGGATGTCGGATAGCTCCAATGATAGCGAATTTGACTTTTTCCTCGCGAAGAGTTAATCCACTGATAAAACCATTGCTGTAGCGGTTGAAAGGCGTTCCTTTCAGTCCGTCGCGCATATCATCGCAAAAAGAAGCGATACGATCGAGCGCTAAAGTATTTAGTTTCGTAGCCCGGAAGTTTTCAGGAAGTGGGGAATCTGCTGCTACCCATCCTTCGCCATAGATGAAAATATTTGGATCAATCAAATCGAGTCTTTTCCGAATTTGGTTCATTGTTTCAATGTCAATGATTCCCATCAGGTCGAACCTGAATCCATCCAGATGATATTCTTCAGCCCAATAGGCCACTGAATCAACAATGAATTTACGTACCATGGTTCGTTCCGAGGCAAGTTCGTTGCCACATCCGCTGGCATCCGACAAAGTGCCGTCAGCATTTTGTCGGTAGTAGTATCCGGGTACGATCTGGTTGAACCACGAATCGAAGATAAGGCCGGAATGGTTATATACCACATCCATAATAACGCCTATCCCATTTTGATGCATTGTTTTTACCAGCGTTTTTAGTTCCAAAATTCTGGTGACTCCGTCGTAGGGATTCGTGGAATACCATCCCTCAGGAGTGTTGAAATTGAGCGGATCATAGCCCCAGTTGTATTGTGGATGGTTCTGGGTTTCATCGACAGTATAAAAATCGGCGATAGGTAAAAGATGAATATGAGTTATTCCTAACTCTATCAGGTGATCCAGACCCGTACTTAACCCTTTCGGGGAGGTTGTTTCCTTTTCAGTGAAGCCCAGATATTTTCCTTTATTCAAGATTCCCGAATCCGGAGAAATGGAAAAATCACGAACATGAATTTCGTAGAGCACCATATCTGTTGGCCGGTTGACAGCACAGCGCCGATCGCTTTTCCAATTTTGCGGATTGGTGGATTCGAAATCAAGAATCATTCCTCTTAATCCGTTAACGCCGGTGGCCTTTGCTCCAATATCAGGGCATTCATTGAGCCAGCCTGTCTCGTCGCAAACTTGAAAAGTATAAAAGTAACCTTTGAAATTACCCGCCAACTCGGTATACCAGGTTCCTTGAATTGTTTTTTCGAGCGGAATGTTCTGCTCACTTTGCGTTGTATCTGCCGATTTATAGAGACGGAACAAGACAGTCAAAGCAGTAGGAGCCCAGATTCTGACTTTTAGTTTGTCTTTCGACCAGTTTACTCCAAGATCGTCTCCGGCATAAGGAGGCAAAGTATTGAAATCATTATTTTTGAAAATCCAGTTTCTCATCCTTAAATCAGCTTAATTCTTATCGTCGGACTCACGAATTTTTTTCCGGAGACCTCTCTCATCTCTGCACTGAGCCTGCAGGCTTTACGCAAGGCGGGAACACGATCATAAAACTGATTCAATGCGATTTGGTAAGTAGCTTCGTATCCCGGTTCAAGCCACATCGGAAAATCATCCATCCCGCCGAAAGAGTTGATTCTGAATTTTCGCTCGCTACTCCATCTTTTAAAAACAAGACGAGGCGCCTGGATATCAACAGGTCGTATTCCGTAGTTCTGGATGGCCATGGTCACATAATCAGGATTTCTTCTTCGGTCGCCAGTGATGATAATTTGAGCTCTTCTTCTGCTAATCCGTTCTTTAAAGGTCAATTTTCTGCCTTTAGTAGGCGAAGTGATCATTCTTTTCACAAGGCTGATCAATCCCCATAGACAAAGAGAAACCACCAAAATAAGGCCAATCCATAGGACGTATGGGTTATTTCTGGTTAATAAATTGGTAAAGAAATCGTCTCTAATTATCATGTCCCATTCATCCGTTGGCTCGATGCAAAAGAAAAGAATTCTGTCAACATTAAAAAATAAAAAAGTTGGATCAAATGGATCTCTTTTGTTGGTGGTTACAAACCATCTGTTCCCTCAGCCAAAAACTCCTTTAAAGTTAGGTAACCTGATTTGCTGATTTTTAATTTGGCCCCCTGTTTGGTCAGTAGTATCCACGACTCTTTTCCGTATTGCTGGATTTCTGCCAACTGTGTAGTATTGACGATGCAGGATCTGTGAATTCGGATGAATTTTTTTGGATCGAGGTGCCTTTCAAAATACTTCATGGTCTTCTGTTTCAGGAAATGTCCGTCTTTGCAATAGATCATCACAAAATCATCTTCTGATTCAAGGTATTCGACCGTCTCAACTGGGATTATCCGGATTTTACTGCCGGATTTTACGACAATCCTGGAAAGAAGACCGCTGTTTTCATCGTGTGTTTGGCTTAAATTATCCAGCTCTTCTTTACCACCAGAGCCATTCTGTATGCGTTTAAGTGCTTTTTCTACAGCGATTTGCACCCTTTCAAGAGGATAAGGCTTGAGTAAATAATCGACAGCATTGGCTTCAAAGGCCCGGATAGCAAACTCTTCGTAGGCAGTCGAGAAAATGATTATTTGTGGTTCGTTTAGGAGTTCCAACATTTCAAATCCCGTGATTTTTGGCATCTGGATATCCAGAAATACCAAATCCGGCTTCATCTCCTGAATAGCCAGAACGCCTTCGAACCCATTGCTGCATTCACCCACGACTTCTAGTCGCGTATCTTTTGACAGATAATTTTTCAGAAGATCACGAGCAAGTTGCTCATCGTCTATAATTAATACCTTGATTTTATCCATTTGGTTAATAATTGCGCGTGAATAAATTAAAGAAAAGTGAACAAAAGTTGCTTTCTCATACCTCAAGTCTTATATCTCATATCTTTTTCAGTGTTTCACATGGCAGATAGATGGTTACCTTGAAAGCCCCTTCACCATCCTCGATCTGAATCAGGTTGTTGCTGTTAAAGACTAAACGAAGGCGTTCCTGAACATTTTTCAAACCGATGCCTTCTCCTCTGGATGGAGCAGCTTCCGAGTCATAATCATTGGTAAGAACTAGAACAGTATGGCCACCCTCCTTTTTGGCAGTCAAAGAAATTTCCACTTGTTCAGATGCTTCATAGACTCCATATTTCACCGCATTTTCGAAAAGAGGCTGGAGAAGAAGAGTCGGAATCTGGCAGTTTAAGCATTCCTGATCAACCAGAAAAGAGTAGACCATTTTTTCTCCAAAACGGATTTTCTCAATCTGAAGATATAGTTTAATATGGTTGATCTCTTCTTCGAGGGCAACCAGCTCGTTGTGCTGTTTGCGCAAAGAATAACGCATAAAATCAGAAAGTGCAATCACCATTTCGTGAGCCTTTTGAGGGTTTGACAAGGTGAGAGATGCGATTGAGTTAAGACTATTAAAGAGAAAATGCGGGTTTATTTGCGATTTTAAGGCGCGAAGTACAGCTTCTCTGACCTCCAGTTTTAGCTCTTGCTCGCGATCAATTTTATCTCGATTTTTGCGGTAAAAGAGGTAAAGGTAAAATACCGTGGCCGTCAAAGTATAAAAAAGAAACCCGGCAAACACTCTGTTGGTGAGATGACTTTCCTGGTAAGTGAGGTATAAGGGATCAGGGAAGAGTGAGCGCGTAATAAAAGCCGAACTGTAAACCCAGACCATGGAAAGAATAATGGCTGCGGCGAGATGAGTAGTGAGTAACTGTGCGAATGGTTTTTCGTCCGAACTATTGTATTTGACTACAAACCAGATAGCCATGCCGAATGCTCCCATTAGGAAACCAAAGATGATTCCGTCTACCAACGAAATCCCCCACGGGAGGATTTCGAAGTAGAAATTGAAACTTGCCTGAATAATTCCCATCAGGATGGGCGCTATCCAGTAAAACACCATCGGATATCTGTTTACCAGACCGGCCTTTTCCATTTTGACAAATTAGGGCATAGAGGTAATCTCGCCACCGCCAAAAATTGCAACACCTTTGATGACAACTATTTTTGATTGATCAACCCGGGAGATAACAGAGTTGCCTCTTTTGTCTTCGAAGCCTCCAAAAATTGAAACTACCTCCGTTCTGACGTTCCAGTTTTCAGGAACAATAATCTTCGTTCCTCCGAAAATAGTTGCCACATCGATAACGCATCCATCTATCGGTTTGCAATACAGTAAGTTGATTTTGGAACCGCCAAATATTGATGTGATCTTGCCTCCTCTGAATTGTTCTGATACCAGAGACATGTTGCGGCCTCCAAAAATCGCGGTTTCATCGAGGATATCATTTTTGTCTACATCTCCACTTAAGGAGAAATTAGGCGTTTTACGCCATTGAAAAATGAAAACGATCCCTACGACAACTAAAATAATTGGCCAGAAATTGCGGTAAAATCCATCCTGAAAATCGAAAATTCTTGGGAGTAGGAAAAATGTGCCAATTCCGATTAGAATTACCCCAGCAGAACCAGCTTTGCGACTCATATTATATAACCCAATCACAATTAGCAACATGGGCCAGCTAATTAATACATGCGAAAGGTCATACGATAGTAAATCCAGATTTTGGAGGATCAGTAATCCTCCTATTGCTACAAATAGGATACCGAGAAAAACCCTTGAGTCAGAGCCGCGATGTTTACTGATTTTTTCAAAAGCAGGATGTTCATTTGGATCATTTATTACATTCATGGCATTGGTTTTAAAAGTGTGACAATGATTTTTAAATTATGATTCAAATGTAGTTTCACCTTCATTCCTACAGAAGGGCTAATCGGCCAATTGCTGCCAATAATCGGTGAATGGAGAAAATCTCGGATTTAACGTTCCGAATGTATGATCATGCTTTGTAACTCAGCATTGAATCGACTTGCTTTCAACAATTTTTCCAAGGTAATATGAAGGCGATATCTCCAATAATGTTGTGCTACAGCCGGGATATTGATTCTTTCAGCTTCGAAATCATCGCTTCGGAGTTCTTCGTCCATTGCCAGTAAATCCTGAATAGGGAAGATTGCCCACATGGCCGGCGACCAGAAATGCTGTTGAATAATATCTTTGGCCAACCAAGGCTCCATGGTTTTGTTAAAAGAGGCATGATTTCCCATGACGATTCGGAAGAATCTTTCACTTTTGCCGGCATCTTCCTGCCACCAGCCACGTAAAGTTGAGGTATCATGGGTGGAAGTTGTACTGACAGAGAGATACGGTGCATCGGAAGGATGCAGGAACTCAATTTTAGGATCTTTTGGCATACGTTGTACTTCCAGGCTAAGAATTCCTAAGTCATTCATAACACCTGAAACACAGGAAGGAATCATGCCGAGGTCTTCGCCGCAAACCAACATATCGGTTGCTTTAAGGATTGGAGGCAGCTTCTTCATGGCCTGGTCATGCCAAAATTCATCATGACGATGGTAGAAGAATTCAATATATAGTTCGTCTAATAAGTAACGGTTATTATCGTTCAGGTTCATGTAAGAATTGGTATCATGGAAAGCAATTCTCGGGTGAAATCGTGTGGAATGATTGGGATCCCTAACAAAAAGAACTTCGCTAATTAAAGAACAGAGCCCATCCCGAATTCGACTGTCTTTACCACTTAACCCTTCTTCCTTTCTGGATGATTCGAAGAAATCCCATACTTGTTTTTGGGTGGCAAAATTTGGTTTTAAATTAAATTTCCCGGGTTCATACTCTGAAAGAAATCTATTTTTCACTTCTTCGGTTAATTCACCAAAAAGACCCCAAAGAAAATAGTCACGTATGTATGGTTTGGTAAAGCGTTCTTCATTGAAATTAATCCCACGGTCAATAATCTCATCTCGTGTGTACGGCAAAGCCGGATTGAAATGTCCCATCGTACCAAAAATCTGCGTGGCCGGGATCTCCCATATTCGGAAGAAACCAACAATATGGTCAATCCGGAAGGCATCGAAATAACGAGCCATGTGTTTCAATCTATTTTGCCACCATTTATAGCCATCTTTCTCCATCACCTCCCAGTTATAGGTAGGGAACCCCCAGTTTTGTCCCATGTCAGCAAACTCATCAGGAGGTGCTCCGGCTTGTTGCGAAAGATTGAACAGTTCGGGTTGAGTCCAGGCTTCGACGCTGTTAGGACTAATCCCAATTGGGATATCACCTTTCAAAACGATTGCGTTGCTGCGAGCATAAGCAACGGCTTCACTCAGCTGTTTATGGGCATGATACTGAATGAAATAATGAACAGCGATCTCAGAAAAGTAGCCATTCTTTGGTGAGGCGAGTGTCTCAATCTCCTCTTTATTGAAAATTTGATACTCTTTCCATAGCCTGAAATTGGCTGTTTTATTCTGATCCCTTAGGTAGCAAAAGGCGGAATATGGGATAAGCCAATCTTTGTTCTGCTTGAAAAATTCCAGAAAGGCAGGGCTCTTTAAAAAGGAGTCCATTTGCTGATCGAAAATCATCTTAAAGAACTTCGATTTTACCCGATGAACTTCTTCATAATGCACTGATTCCTGCGCGTTAAATCCGGAGAGTGTCTTTATGAAACCAACCATTAAGCTTTCATCGTCAAGTATACCTATTTTTGTGATATTCAGAAAAACGGGATGCAGCGCCATCACAGAAATGGATTTATAGGGATAGGAGTCAATCCAGCTATGAGTTGCAACTGTTTCATTCAGCGGAAGGAGCTGGATTAGTTTAAGTCCGCATTTCTTAGACCAGTCGACCAGTTGATACAGATCGGTAAATTCACCAATGCCGCCGCTGTGCTCAGACCTTAGAGAAAATAGAGGCACTGCAACACCTGCCCCTTTCATGCGACCTGTATTTTGACGAAATTTTTCGTCAGTATGTACCTTAAGTGATTTTTCACCTTCACATACGAAATCTCTGATCTCACGATTATTCCCTTCTTCCCATTCAATAACCCGGAGGTTTTCAGTATCATAAATTACATATTTATAATGCAATGGGAATTTTACTTTAGATGCATCCAGTTCTGCTTTCCACAATGGGGCAGCAGAATCGTCCATCACCAAGGCGCAACCTTCGTCCCACTCTCCCAAGATCTTTTCAGTACCAAGAATTGCGAATTTGTATTTTGGATCAATGACAGGAGTATGAAGTTGCAAACGGAGTATCCTGGCAGCAGGATTTCTTCTGCTTTTAGTGGTGGGCAAAGGCCTTTTTAGTAAAACATTTTGAAAGGCAGATGAGTAAAGAGCATTGTCAGGATCTGATCCACTACGCCAGAAATCGCGAAATCGGATTTCTAGGATCGAGTCTTTGCCGAAGGAAACTTTTCTGTTAACACCCCATTCCCAAATAAAATTTTCTAGTTGATTTCGCAGTAGATATTTGTATTCGAGATTGTCGATATCTGTTTCTACCGTTGTTTGCCACTCCCCGGGGAACTGATTCTTCAAAGGTATAGCACGGCTTGGATCCCACTGACCAAATTGAGGTGTTGATCCGGAAACGAATAGAGACTCTCCCCATTTCGTCTGATAATCGATTTTAAATGATAGTTTCATCTTCTCCCCCTTCCTTATGTCAGATTGATCATCTTTTGACTTTCTCAAAATTACAATTCTGTTAGGTAATAATGACGAAATTCTGACTAATATTTCACCGTTAGAACCCTTTAACTAATTTTTGCGTATGATTCTGTAATAATTATAAATTTTATATTGATTTGTTTCAAAATATGGTCACAGACTTTACAACGACTCCTCTACCAAAGTTGATACGTTCTATTGCATTACCTTCAAGCATTGGATTTATTTTCAATACGCTCTTCAATGTGATAGATACCTATTATGGAGGCTTAGTATCAACTACAGCACTTGCTGCATTATCCCTTTCCTTTCCGGTATTTTTTATTATACTGTCGGTTGGAATGGGCATGGGTACTGGTACAACAGCTCTTATTTCTTCTTCTCTGGGTGCTGGTGACCACAAAAAGGCAAGAATTTATGCAGTTCAAGCAATCACATTATCCATTTTCAATGCCATAATTCTTACAGTTCTTGGAATGGTGTTTGCTCCGTATTTACTGAAATTGCTGGGTGCCAAGGATGAATACCTCGGTATTGCCGTTGCCTATATGAATATTATCTTGTCCGGCACACTTTTTTTCCTGCTAAATAGTATTCTTAACTCATCTTTGACATCCAGAGGAGATACGAAAACATATAGAAATTTTCTGATCGCCGGATTCTTTCTTAATGTTTTTATGGATCCCTGGTTTATGTATGGTGGATTTGGAATACCAGCCATGGGTGTCGGGGGTATTGGGTTTTCAACCGTTATCATTCAAATTATTGGTACGTCTTATTTAGTCTATCGAATTAGAAGAAGGAAAATTCTAGAAGGGATTTCCTTCGAGGACTGGAAGCCCCAAAGAAAATATTATATTGAACTATTTAAACAAGGCTTTCCAGCTAGTTTAAATATGCTCACAGTGGCAATTGGAATATTTGTCATCACTTATTTTGCTGGAAAATTTGGCAAAGAAGCTGTCGCCGCTTATGGTATAGCAACAAGAATCGAGCAGTTAGTTTTGCTACCTACTGTTGGATTAAATGTTGCAGCACTTACGATTGCGGCCCAAAACTTAGGAGCAGGCCTGCCTCAAAGAATATTTGATTCATGGAAACTAAATATTACCTATGGAATACTCGTTATTCTGGTGGGCATAATCTCAGTAGCAATATTCTCAGAACAATTATTGAAGATTTTTACGGCAGACCCCCAGGTAATCCATATTGGTAAAGAGTATTTAGGCGTTGGTGTTCTCTTCTATTTCGCCTATATCTTTTTGAATATTTCAGTCTCGACTCTCCAGGGAATCAGAAAACCAATGTATGCCATATTTGTAGGGACTTACAGGCAATTTTTAGTACCGTTGCCCTTGTTTATTCTTCTGTCCGTAAATCTGGGTTGGGGTACAAATGGTATTTGGTGGGGAATTTTCTTTGCCAACTGGAGTGCAGCTATTTTCACCTTTTTCTATACCCGACGCAAATTGCAGCGGTTACAAGTGGGTGAAGAAGTGAACTAAAGTGACTAAAGTGAACTAAAGTACTTTTCTTTAATCAAGATTAGATCAAATGTTCGGAGTTCCTAACTTTAGTTCACTTTAGTCACTTTAGTTCACTTTAGTCACTTCTTGGAATTGTCTTTAAGGGATACCGTCCTATTGAAAACCATTTTTTCATTCGTAGAATCCACATCAACATTGAAATATCCCAATCTCTCAAATTGAAAATTAGTAAGCGGAGCAGCGTCTTTTACAAATGGCTCTATGAGGCAATTATCGAGTACTTTTAGGGAATCCGGATTTAAAAATTCCAAAAATTCCTTGTCCTTGTGACCATCAGGATCCGGATCGGTAAATAAACGGTCATAGAGTCTTACTTCGCAGGTAAGAGCTTTTGCAGATGCAACCCAGTGCAGAGTTGCCTTAACTTTTCGGCCGTCCGGAGCATTTCCTCCCTTGGTCTCTGGATCGTACGTACAATGAATTTCAACAATATTCCCTGCAGAGTCTTTGATTACCTCATTACACCGGATATAATAAGCATATCGCAAGCGAACTTCTTTCCCGGGAGCCAAACGGTAGAATTTGGAGGAAGGTTCTTCCATGAAATCTTCTCTTTCAATGTAAATAACCTTAGAAAAAGGGATTTTCCTTTTCCCCATACCCTCATCTTCCGGATTGTTGATTGCATCCAGTTCTTCAATAGTATCTTCCGGATAATTGGTCAGGATAATTTTCAATGGATCTGTCACACACATTACCCTTTGTGCCCTCTTATTCAGATCTTCGCGGATACAATATTCAAGCAAGGCGACATCTGTAACACCGTCAACCTTCGTGATGCCGACCATGTCAGCAAAATTACGAATGGATTCGGGTGTATATCCTCTGCGACGAAGTCCACAGATCGTTGGCATTCGCGGGTCATCCCAATCTTTTACATACCCTTCTTTTACCAGCTGAAGCAGCTTACGCTTACTCATCACAGTTGAGGTGATGTTAAGCCGCGAAAATTCAATTTGTCGCGGACGGTAATCTGAGTCTTTCAATTCTTCCACAAACCAGTCGTAGAGCGGGCGGTGAACTTCAAATTCGAGCGTACAAATGGAATGAGTGATTCCTTCCCAATAGTCTGATTGACCATGAGCATAGTCGTACATCGGATAGATGCACCATTTATCGCCGGTCCGGTGATGTGGCTGTTTTAGTATTCGGTACATCAGCGGATCACGCAAATGCATATTAGGAGATGACATATCGATCTTTGCACGAAGCACGCAGTCACCTTCATTGTATTTCCCAGCCTTCATATCCTCAAAAATCTTAAGGTTAACTGCGGGGTCACTGTTTCGGGTTGGGCCTTCAATCCCTGGACGGGTAGGATTTCCGCGCTGTTCGCTAATAACCTCTTGGCTTTGAAAATCAATATAAGCCTTGCCCCTCCTGATCAATACAACGGCAAAATCATAGAGTTTATCAAAATAGTCGGAAGCATAAAATAGTCGGTCTTCCCAGTCGAAACCCAACCATCTCACATCTTCCATGATGGAATCAACGTATTCAGTCTCTTCTTTTGCCGGATTTGTATCATCAAACCGCAGATTGGTGATACCACCAAAAAGCTTTGCTGTACCAAAATTCAGACAGATCGACTTGGCATGACCAATATGCAGGTAACCATTAGGTTCAGGAGGAAATCGGGTATGAACTCTTAGGTCATTTTTACCCACTGCCAGATCTTCAAGGATCTGCTGTTGTATGAAATTTTTTGGTGTGATAGGATCCATAGTACTAACCTTTCTTAATTTTATTGCAAATAAATTTGAAGTGCTTCAAATACTTTAAGTACTTTTTTAATTCCTGTAAAGGTAATAAGAAGACTTTATCTGAGGAAGAAAAATCGATGTTTAAAAAATGAGTTAAATTTGTCTGATTATTAATAGACAGCAGATGGGAATTATTGAGCTGGAAGGGATGGAATTTTACGCGTACCACGGTCATTTCAAGAGCGAAAGGATCGTTGGTAATCGGTTTGAAGTAAATATTTCAATTGAGACAGATTGCGAAAAGGCCGCGAAGAGTGATCATCTTTCGGATGCACTTAATTATGAGGATATTTATAGTTTGGTGAAGGAGGAAATGCACCAAAGGTCTCATTTATTGGAACATGTTGCAGGTAGAATTCTTACCAGAATTCATGCAGAATACAAAGAAATTGGTAAGGTGAGCGTAAAAATATCAAAAGAAAGACCGCCTATGGGTGGTCATATTAAGGCAGTTAGCGTAATATTAGAGCGTTAGAAGTGAAATATCTGTTTCCGGTTTTCTCTCCCAATAAAATTTTCTATATTTGCACCCTGTAAAACGGTCGGTTGGCCGAGTGGCTAGGCAGCGGTCTGCAAAACCGTGAACGGCGGTTCGAATCCGCCATCGACCTCAATTACTTATTTTATTGAAACATTTTTGAATCTAAAACCTCTGATATTCAGGGGTTTTTCTTTTTACAAATATCATCAGATAAAGATACGTACCACAAAACAAAAGATAAACCACACCTCTGACCACACCTATTGAAAATTTGTCGTACATTGCTGTATCTTAATACATGAAAATATGGCTACGATTAATCCGAATTTTAAACTCAAAATTCCTAAGTCAGAAACACCAACTTTAATTTATTTGATCATTTATTACAATAAGGTGCGGTTTGTTTATTCAACTGGTTTATCCATTAAACCCGAATTTTGGAAAAATACAGAAGATCGACCGTATTTAAAAAATGCGGAATCCGGATTTACAGGGACTCTGACAAAACAGGAAATCATACAGGCAGCCCAGATCAATAATCAACTGACCAGGTTTAAGACGGAAACGGCTAAAATATTCGACCACTTAAATTATCAACAGCAACTTATAACCAACAAAATATTAAAGACCGAATACGATAAGATTTTCAGACAGGATGCGCCAGAGAAGAAACCCAAAGAGCCAGAAGTATTAAACCTGAATTCCTACATTGAAAAATTCATTCAAGATATTAAGTCCGGAAAACGAATTACAGAAAAGTCAACACGTTATTCCGAAGGAACAATTAAAAATTATTTAGGTTTTCAAACCCAATTAAATAACATTCAGGCAGAACACCGTAGACAATATAATTTTGATCAGATCACAATTGATTTTTACGATAAATACGTTGCTTTTTTTAACGCAAAGAACTATTCACCCAATACTATTGGAAGGCACGTTAAGAACATGAAAGTAATTATCAGGGCCGCCAAAGAAGATGGATTAACCCAGAATCAGGACATTGAAAGGAAGAAATTCAAAGCGATCACAGTCGAAATAAATCCAGTATATTTAACGGAAAAAGAACTGCAAACCATTTACAACCTTGATCTATCCGAATTTAAAACCCTTGAAGTTGCAAGGGATATATTTTTAATTGGCTGTTACACAGCGCAAAGGTTTAGCGATTTTAGCCGGATTAATAGCGAACACATTAAAGAAATCAAAGGAGGAAAGATTATAGACCTGATACAAAAAAAGACGGGAGAACAGGTCTTGATACCAATCAGGCCGGAACTGGAAATCATATTGAAGAAATACGATTACAAACCGCCACGGATATATGAGCAAAAAATGAATGAGCGTATTAAATTGGTCTGTGGAAAGGCTGATATTAAAGAACTTATTGCTGTCGAAGAAATCAAAGGAGGCTTAAAGGTCTCTCAGATGAAACCTAAATGTGACTTAATCAAAACCCACACCGCCCGGAGAACTGGAGCAACTTTGATGTTTCTGGCAGGTATCCCATCAATCAGTATTATGAAGATCACTGGCCACAAAACAGAACGCGAATTTCTTAAGTATATCAGAGTAACCAAAGAACAGAACGCTGAAACACTTATTAATCATGCATATTTTATTGGAACACCCTTAAAACTTGTAAAGTAATGGAAGAATCAATTGAGATAAGGATAAATAATACTTATACAAGGCTTTGTGATGTTTATACATTTTTTGCTAGTGGTGAACATTTTAAAACGAAAAAGTTCGATTACGGTACTTTAGGTCAATATAAAATCATTCTTGAATTTGATCAATTTAAAAAGGAATTTCCTGACTCCTACAAAAATTACCTAAACCATTACTTAAGTGGATACTTATTTTTACAGAAAGAGATTGAGAGAGACGTCATATCTAGTGAACAAATGGCAAAATTAAGGCCTACCGTTGAACCCTTATTAAAACATGCCGGAGAATCAATAGAGAATATGGAGTATATGATGAACCAATTATTTATGCCCATTTGTTATTTTTCTGCTGTAATTAGTAATATAATACTCTACTTGAAAGAAATGCTGAATCCCAAAAATGAACCTGAACTGCAGACAAAACTGACAGCAAAACCAATAAAGGGAAAATCTGAGCTGAACAGAGAACAAACAGCACTGTTATTTTTTTATTTGCGTGAAAATCAACTTATAACTCAACCAACAAATGAAAATCTTGCAATGGCCATAAGTTTAATCACAGGATATTCATCAAAACAAATGCAGGATATTTTAAAAGCACCAGGGACTGATTCTAATAATTTAGGAAAAGACAACAATGGAATGAAAAGAGAGGACTATAAGTCCATTATCTCGCAACTTGAAAAACTTATTGACCGGATAAAAAGGGATTACAAAACCTATTCAGATAAAGGTGAGTTAAAATAGACAAAAATTCACCGGGGAATTCCCCCCCACCCCTAGTGCAAAACACGTGAAATTTGAGCAATATTTAAAAATTACTCAAATGGAACATTTCTTAATTCACTACACAGTATCGGAATTTCAGAACGACATTAGAAAAATAGTCGCCGAAACCCTTAGGGACACCAAACCCGAAATTAAGGAGCCAACCAGGCCGGAATACGGAACACGTGAGGAGGTAAAAAATGAAATACACGTCTCATATCCTACCTTGAGCCGATTTCATAAGGAAGGAATTCTTACTGCCAGAAAGATCGGAGGTCGAGTTTTATACCTTTGGTCAGACGTGGATAGGGCAATCAATCAGCAACAAAACCTAAAGTATAGGAGAACGAAGGCAAAATGATTGATTGTATCAAAATTCACTCTTTGCCGGTTCCTCCACAATTGCTTTTAAATAACGGACTCTTGACTTTCACATTATCAAATATTGCAATTACTGGAGAAATCTTGGATAAACCTCAAATCGCATATTGTCAGAGTATGCAATTTAAGATTCGTGGTAATTATTCAGGATTAAAGGGAAGTTTGCACAAATAAAGTCAGAACGGGGAAAATTGGCAGGATTTTTATTTTGTTGACATCCAAAATGCAATCCGAAGATTAGCCGAAACTTTTCAATTCAATCCAGGGAAGGCAAGTATTAATTTCATTGAAATAGGTGTGAATATTCCAATGGATTATGACCCGACTGAGTTAATCAAGTGCTTCGTTCTTTACAGAAACACTTCTTTCGAGAAATTGAAAGTATCAGAACATGGGTTTGGTAAAGTTGCAGAAACTTCAAACTTTGACATCAAGGTTTATAACAAATCTTTGCAATATAATTTACCGCAACACCTATTGCGGTTTGAAGTAAAGGTAAAAAAGATGGTATTTTTAAAACGTTACGGAATCGAAAACTTGACATTTTCAGACCTTGCAAAACAAGAAATTTATCCGCTATTCAAAAAGATGTTACTTGACATTTTTGACAAAATTCTTCTTTACAATCCTGATATTACAAGTGACAAATTTACCAATAATCAAGACCGTGAATTATTCCTTTTTGCCATTAATCCTGACAACTGGCAGAATTTAGACCACAGGCGCAAAAGTGAAAAATTGAAGCGGTTTGAGCAATTGGCAGGATCAGGCGAAATAAAGGAGATATTTAAAACAAAAATTTCTGATAAATGGGAGATGCTAACTCGACCGGACAAAATCACCACTTATCTGGATATAAGCAAACCGGACAAAATCACCACTTTTTATTCACTTCAAGAAAGGCTTCAAATAAATGATACCGGACAAAATCACCTTACAATAAACGGTTATAATGTCCTTCTCTGTAAAGTAACCGGATTACGAATTCACGACCAACAACCTTCAACAACCAATCTGACTGAGAAAGGTATAAAATGGTATTACGAAAATGAACCAGAAATTTACAAACAGAAACTCGAATCGTTACTGACTAAAAGATGGTTTTCTCGCCATAGGAGTGAGGAGATGGAAGCATATTTTGAGGAAATATATCATCAGATCAGAAGCCGATTATCAACACCTAGGAGCAACTTAAAACTTGGATTAAAGAGGCTTGAAAACAAGGGTCCAAAACTATTTCCAACGGTGGAATTGTTATCGCCGGAAAAATTGAGAATAATTGGAGGGGATATGGCATTTAATCAAATATAAATTGCAAGATATGATGAAACGCAAAGTTGGCTAGAATATGAAAATACGACAGTTTAAAAAGCTTGTACTGTATATATTGTCAATGAGATAGACTATAAAAAACAAGCACCACAAAAGGAAAATACACATACGTAAAACCTGATTAAAAAGCTCTCGTTACGCATAAAGCCATGCAATATTTGCATTCTAAATACCATAATTCAACACACTCCCGTTCCTATAAATTGAAGTGATACTATCCTTGGATTGCCTGTTTACTTCTTCTTTAAACATATTGTGCAGTCTTAGCCTTGGCTCAATATCAACCTTCTTTTTCCCGTCAACCTTCACCATCACATAAGGAGTTACATTAGAAAAAATACTTGCCAGTTGTGTTGGCGTAAGTTTTGCACCCCTGTCTTCGAGAATGGATATCATCGATTGAAAAACAAGCTCCATCACGCTTAGAGCATCCTTTTTGAGAAGTTCTGTACGCTCATGCAATGATAAGCTGCTTCTATCTTCTAAAGGCTTCATAACCTTCAATGGAAGTTTATTATCTGATGCTTTATATTCCTTTGGACACTCTTCAAGAATTTTGTCTGCCGTGTGATGGCTCATTGAATATTTTTTCGCCAAGGCATATCTTGACAGGTTTTGGTAGTAATAATCGTGAACTACATTTTCTTTTACCTCCGGACAAATAAGACCTGCCCCTTTTTTTCTTCCTGCCATCTTTTTAAGTTTTAATCTATTAAAAATAAGTAAGATGACACAAAATTAATGAATAATAATATCCGCCTTCGGAAAATGCTAAAAAGTTATCAAACACTTAAGGGCAATAGCCGGACTTCTTGGCTCCCTTATACAGTGAAGCACAAATTTTATATTACACGCTTAACAACAGAGAGATAAGCTAGGCGCTCATTTGGTAATTTACTATGGCGGAGGGTGGTCAGAATATCCTGCGAATCAAGCTGTAGGCAGATTTATCAAAGTACGCATCGGTTTCCTTGCCTAATAGTAATTGTCTCTCAGTGAGAACTGAAAGTTGACCGTTGTCAATCTAATTTTCCCGAAGTGGCGAATGTCTCAACGGCTCGATTAATTAATTCCCTTTGCTCTTGGGGGGACAAGCCTTCTCCAGCTCTTTGTGCATCTCGAATGCTTTCTTGCAAGCCTCTTCCTCTGGGATTGGATTCTTCCTCCAGTCCTCCATCTGCTTGATCTTGGCCTCTGTGCTCTTCTTGTGGAACTCGTTCAGGTATTCCATCGGGATTATTTTTTGCTAAGTTAGTTTTTTGTTATTGGATATATAGGAGGAAAAAAGACGCACAAACAGATACTTCATAGGTCGTCAAGATCCTGCTTTGATTTTACCTTTTGTCCAACTATTTAGGGGGCTAAGACATATTAGCCCTCTTAATAGGCTGGAGAGAATTTATTAAATGATCAAAGTGTTTGATAAAACTCTGGCAAGGCAATCCTGCGATTCAATTCTTTGTTTAGGGGGATTAAAAGTAAACCCAGATTGGAATTCTCTATTTCTTTTTGCTTATTTTTATCATCTAATTGAAACTAAACCATGAGCATAAATCTTTCTTCCATCAGAGATAATAAAAATAGGGGTACTGTAGGAAAATTCCTGATTGACAATATAAAATTTGATTCCGACCTATCAATAGTCTCTGCATACTTTACAATTTACGCTTTCTGCCATCTTAAAACTCAGTTGGACTCCATCCATGAACTTAGGTTTCTTTTTGGCGAACCAACGTTTATAAAATCGCTTGACCCCACCAAAATAAACAAACGGGATTTTAGAATCGAAGATGATAAGTTAGTAATACCTATTGAAAGCAGGTTAATCCAAAAAACTATTGCAAGAGAATGTTCGGAATGGATTAAGCTGAAAGTAGAGATCAAATCCATGGTGAAGCCGAATTTTCTGCATGGAAAGATGTACCATATCACACAGCAGAGCGGAGTTGAGAAAGCAATTGTCGGTAGCTCTAATTTTACTGTTAATGGGCTTGGATTGGGGGGTAGCCCCAATATTGAATTGAACCTGGTAGTTGACAATGATAGAGACCGAACGGACTTAAAAGAATGGTTTAATGAATTATGGAATGATGATTCTGGTCTTGTGGAGGATGTAAAAGCGCAGGTGCTAAAATATCTTGAACAGCTATATGTCGAGAATGAACCGGAATTTATTTACTTCAAAACGTTATTCCATATTTTTGAAAATTTCCTCAACGAGCAACAAAAAGGAGGTTTACTAACCGGACAAACTGGTTTTTTTGAGAGTGAAATCTGGAACATGTTGTACGATTTTCAGCGGGATGGTGTCAAAGGAGCGATCAATAAAATTCTGAAACATGATGGCTGCATCATTGCTGATAGCGTTGGATTGGGAAAAACGTTTGAAGCATTGGCTGTAATCAGGTACTTCGAGTTGCTTAATTATCGGGTATTGGTTCTATGTCCAAAAAAGCTTTCAAACAACTGGACGATTTATCAGGCTAATCAAAATAACTCACTTAACCCGTTTGTAAAGGATAGATTTAGTTATGCGGTTTTATATCATACCGATCTTGGCAGAGAAACCGGAAAATCTGATGCAAACGGGATTGACCTTGAAAACTTCAATTGGGGAGCGTATGATCTTATTGTAATTGACGAAAGCCATAATTTCAGGGGTAACCCCTTGGACAAAACCAAGGATGACGGTTCCGTAAAAATGAACCGTGCTAAATGGCTCATGGAGAAAATCGTCAAAAGTGGCGTTAAAACGAAAGTACTCATGCTTTCTGCGACTCCTGTAAATAATAGCCTAAGAGACCTAAGGAATCAAATTTCGTTGATCACAGAAGGTCGAAATGACGCAATGGTTGAAACCACCGGAATAAAAGATATTGCGCTTTCTTTGAAAAATGCACAAACTCAATTTACGCTCTGGGCAGACATTAAAAAGAATCCAAACAGGTCTGCCAAACAATTGATTGAAAAATTGGATTCTTCATTCTTCAAATTATTGGATGAATTAACCATAGCTCGAAGCCGCAAGCACATCAAGAGTTTTTATAAAATTGAAGCCGAAATTGGCAAGTTTCCGGAAAGACTTAAACCAATTTCGATTTATCCGAACATTGACCTTAAAAATCGTGCTTACACCTTCGATGACTTAAATAAAATTATTCTCCAATACAAGTTGGTACTCTTTAACCCTTCTGCCTATATCCATGAAGGTAAAACGCAAAAATATGCGGATTTAGCCGCCACAAAAGGAGTTTTGAATTTTAAGCAAAGCGACCGTGAAAGTTTCCTGATTGGAATGATGAAAGTTAACTTCCTGAAACGACTTGAAAGTTCAATTGAATCATTTGAAATATCAATGGATAGAACTATCCAGAAAATTGAACGGCTTGAAAATAAAATCAGAGAGTTCCAGCTATCAAAACTGAAATCGCAGGAAGAGGATTTAGAATATTTAGAACCTGATGAAGATGAATTGGAAGAAAATGGTGAAGAATCAGAACAATGGCAGGTTGGTAAAAAATTAAAATTTGATTTAGCTGATTTGTATTTGGATAGATGGCTTACTGATTTAGAGAGTGACCGCCATGCTCTAAACAAGTTGTATAATTTTGCTGTTTCGGTTACCCCCGACAGGGATGCAAAATTAAAAGACCTTGAAAAGCTTATCAAAGGGAAAATCAGCAATCCTATTAATGATGCCAACAGCAAAGTAATTGTATTTACTGCATTTGCTGATACAGCAAGTTATTTATACGAATGTCTGAAAGATTGGGCGCAAAATGATTTGAAATTGAATATTGCCCTGGTTGCCGGTTCGCAATCTAAAACCACCTTTGGTAAAAATGAGTATTCCAATATTATTACCAATTTCTCTCCGATTTCAAAGAACAGGGATAAAATGAAAGCAATGCCGAAAGAGGGGAAAATAGATATTCTGATAGCTACCGATTGTATCAGTGAAGGTCAAAACTTACAGGATTGCGATTATTTGGTTAATTACGACATTCACTGGAATCCGGTACGAATTATTCAACGTTTCGGACGTATCGACCGCTTGGGAAGTAAGAATGACAAAATACAATTGGTGAATTTTTGGCCGACTAAAGACCTTGATAATTACATTAATCTCAAAGAAAGAGTCGAATCTCGAATGGCATTGGTTGATGTCACGGCAACTGCCGACGACAATCTTCTGGCTACCGATCAGATTGAAGAACTGATTGAAGATGATTTAAAGTACCGGAATAAACAGCTGAAAAAACTGAGGGATGAAGTTCTTGATCTGGAAGATATGAATGAAAGCATTTCTTTGACTGACTTTACCTTAGATGACTTTAGGATTGAGCTATTGAACTTTCTGGAGAATAACAGGAATAAACTGGAAGAGGCACCGTTTGGCTTGTACGCTGTAGTCCCATCGCCTTCAGGTTCCCATTCGCTATACCTTGATTTGAAAAAATTCTCGGATACCGAAAAGGAAATTATTAAACCCGGAGTTGTGTATTGCCTGAAACAAAAGGGTGATACCGATGGAAATGAAGAAGTAAATCCCTTGCAACCGTATTTTTTGGTTTATATTCGGGATGATGGACAGGTACGCTTCAACTACACCAATGCCAAGCATATTCTGGAAATCTATCGTTTGATGTGTTCCGGGAAATCGCAGCCTTTTGAAGAACTTTGCGACTTGTTTAATACAGAAACCCATCAAGGGGAGGACATGAAGCAATATGCCGATCTTTTGAAAAAATCAATAGAAGAGATAAGTAAGGTATTTAATAAGCGAAGCAATATGAAGATTACAGGTAACGACAGAGGGGCTTTACTTATTCCAAAATCGAAACGAATTAATGAAACAGATAACTTTGAACTGGTAACCTGGTTAGTAATAAAATAGTTTATGGCAGACCTACAATATAAAACCCACATTAGTGATTCGATAAAGTCATTTGCAAATGGAAATCTCACTTCAAATGCATTAAATCTATTTCAGACTTTGGGCTATAGTACTGAACGGCAAGCTCCGCTCGATCAACCAACATTTGCAGAATTTAAAGACAACTACATTGGCGATAAAAAGTTTGACGAAACAAAAGCCAAAGTAAGTGATTGGAAATACGTTGATCTGCTTTTTCAATTGTCGAAAGAGGAAGTATTGAAACAACTTTCGTTGTTTGATACCAAACAGGTTAACCGAACCATCATTGAAACCTACCTGTTTTTTGCAATTGAACTCGATCAAGATCAATACACGCGCACGGAACTTGCAATTATTACCAGAGAAGTAAACCGATTGTTCGTGATGCCTGTCCTAATTTTATTCAAACATGGCAATGCCCTTACATTCTCAGTAATTAACCGAAGATTGCATAAAAAAGACGAGAGCAAGGATGTGCTTGAAAAGGTCACCTTGATTAAGGATATTAACATTGAAAAGCCGCATCGTGCGCATATCGAAATTCTTTTCGACTTATCATTCGATGAACTGAAACGCACACAACAGTTCACCAATTTTGTTGAGTTGCACAATGCCTGGCAAAAAACACTCGATACCAAAGAACTCAACAAACGCTTTTACAGCGAGCTATTCAACTGGTATTTATGGGCGATTCAATCGGTTAAATTTCCAAATGATGTTGACAATGATAAGGATGATACGGTTTATAACTCCGAAAGTGTCATCCGACTATTGACCCGCTTGATCTTTGTCTGGTTTATCAAAGAGAAGGGATTAATACCTGATACTCTTTTTGATGAAAAGCAGATGAAAAAAATATTGAATGATTTCAGTCCATCATCTTTTGATACTTCAAAGTATTACAGGGCAATTCTGCAAAACCTTTTTTTTGCTACGCTTAATACCCAGATGGATGATGATGTTACCAATCCTGAAGAAAAAAGAAGGTTTGTTAACCTCCTCCCAAAATACAGCAACCCGGATTATACCGACCAAACCAAATACCGGTACAAAGATTACTTCACCGATCCAGATGAAGCCATAAAGTTATTTTCATCCATCCCGTTTTTAAATGGCGGTTTATTTGAATGTCTCGATTCGAAGGAGGACGGAAAAGAAATGCGCTACGATGGATTTAGCAGCACCGAAAGTAAACAGGCATTTGTGCCGGATAAACTCTTTTTTGCCGAAGAATTTCTGTTGGACTTAAACGCTGAATATGGCACGAAAGGCAGAAAATACAAGGTAGAAGGTTTAATCAGGATACTCGATAGTTACAAATTTACCATCACCGAAAACACGCCACTTGAAGAAGAAATAGCCCTTGACCCGGAATTGTTAGGTAAGGTATTCGAAAATCTATTGGCAAGTTACAATCCTGAAACCCAAAGTACCGCACGTAAACAGACCGGCAGCTTTTATACTCCACGTGAAATTGTCAACTACATGGTTGACGAAAGCTTGATTGCTTATTTCAAGCAAAAGCTGGATAATAAAGAAGAATCAGAAACCCGGCTTCGTGATTTATTTGCCCATACCGAAGACTTACCCGTTTTTACGGATGCAGAAACCGATTTGCTGATAAAGGCCATTAGTCATGCAAAAATACTTGACCCTGCTTGTGGTTCGGGTGCTTTCCCCATGGGAGTTTTGCACCGGCTGGTTGACTTACTGAACAAGCTCGACCCCGATAATGAAAAATGGAACGATTTACAGATTAGTCGTGCCATTGCCGAAACT
>JBBQJE010000016.1:0-25817 GCA_038325635.1 Bacteroidales bacterium | reverse complement strand
GGATCTATCTGCTGGGTATCGCAGTAGCTATTCTTTCTTCCAAGTTATTTAATCGAACCGTTTTCAAACGAAAAGAGACCCCATTTGTGATGGAATTGCCTCCTTACCGGATGCCGGTACTGCGCAATTCGCTCCTTCACATGTGGGACAAAGCCAGTCAGTACCTGAATAAAATAGGAGGAACAATTTTAGTAGCTGTTGTGCTTATCTGGGCACTGGAATATTTTCCCCGAAGTGAGAAAAATGATCCACAACAACCCTCATCGATTACCATGAATGCCCCTGTGCCTCCAGTTTCACAAATGGAGCAATCCTATTTGGGGCAAATTGGTCATGCGATAGAGCCTTTGATCAGACCCTTGGGCTTCGATTGGCGAATGGGTGTCAGTCTGATAGCGGGCATCCCTGCGAAGGAGATTGTAATCGGTACCATGGCCGTATTGTATGGAACGCAGAATGATCAGCATAAAAATGAGCTTTTACAAACTAGTTTACAGAACCAGCTATACGAAGTTGGACCCAAAGCCGGGGAGCATGTCTTTAACCAGGCGGTGGCCTTGGCATTTTTGGTGTTCGTATTGCTATACTTCCCATGCATTGCGGTGATTGCTTCGATTAAGAGGGAATCGGGAAGTTGGAAATATGCGATTTTCACGGTAGTGTATACCACGGCAGTTGCGTGGATCGGTGCCTTTGTGACATATCATCTCGCTTTATTCTTTATTTAAAATAGTATGCAGGATATCATCGTTTATATATTAATTCTGGCAGCAGCGGTTCTGGTTGCCTATAAGGCATGGAAGGCTATCCGTAGAATCGACAATCCTAACCCTTGCGGTGGATGCGGGAAGAGTTGTGAAGGATGCCCGGTGGCACCGAGAAAGTAGCGCAGAAATAGAGAATTAATCTTATGAAGAAAATTTTTTCGAACGATGCTTTTGAGGTAATGCATATCCGGAATTTCCGATTTTTTATGTTTTATCGTTTGTTCATGACTTCGGCCACTTTGATGCAGTCGGTTGTTGTGGCTTGGCTCTTATACAATATTACCAAAAGTGTTCTTTCGCTTGGAATGATCGGATTGACAGAAGTAATTCCACAGGTGAGTATTGCCCTCTTTGCGGGTCATTTTGTTGATATTTGGGATAGGAAAAGAATCATCTTCTACACCACTTGCCTCATGCTACTCAGCTCTGTTATTCTGGTTGTTTACAGCATTCCTTCTTTTGATTTTCACCGGATACTGGGTGTATGGCCTATTTACGTCACCATATTCATCACCGGACTGAGTCGGGGCATCCTGATGCCTGCCAATGCTGCATTCCTGGGACAATTGGTGCCTCGAAAATTGCTAACCGGAGCTGCTACCTGGAATAGCACAACCTGGCAAGTTGGGGCGGTAAGTGGACCTGCACTTGGCGGATTGGTTTACGGCTTTTTTGGAGTGGTACCAGCCTTGACGCTCATATTTTTTCTGTATCTGTGCTGCTCAATACTGTTATTGTTCATTAAAAGCCCTGGAAGAATGCTTATTCCGGAAGGAAGTACCGAAGGAATTTTTGCGCGTGTGAAAGAGGGAATTCATTATGTCTTTAACAATCAGTTGCTTCTGGGTGCATTTACGCTGGATATGTTCGCTGTATTATTTGGCGGTGCTGTGGCCATGCTTCCAGTCTTTGCCTCGGATATACTCAAGGTTGGTCCGGAGGGATTGGGAATATTGCGTGCTTGTCCGGCTATTGGAGCTATCATTATGTCTGTTATTCTGACATTTAATCCGCCCGTAAAAAATGCCGGAAAGCTATTGTTTATCAGTGTTTTCGGGTTTGGAATGACGATGATCGTATTTGCCTTATCCAAAAACTTTTATCTGTCAGCTTTTATTCTATTTCTAAGCGGAGTATTTGATGATATCAGTGTGGTGATTCGATCCAGCGTTCTTCAGATCTTCACTTCCAACGAAATGAAAGGGCGGGTTGCTGCAGTCAACAGTATCTTTATTGGCTCTTCAAACGAACTCGGAGCCTTTGAATCTGGCGTTGCGGCGCGCTTCATGGGATTAGTTCCCTCGGTGGTTTTTGGTGGTGTAATGACACTTTTGGTGGTGGGTGTCGCTGCTGCAAAATCGCCGGCGTTACGAAAGCTCAGACTGCAGAACGATTAATAAGTGAAAAATGAAAAGTGAAAAATGGAAGAAGAGCTCCTCCATTTTTCACTTTTCATTTTTCACTTCCTTTTAGAGCTGCAGCCTCAATATCTCAGCAATCTGATCTATAGTAAGATCTCCCCGTTCACCAAATCCTTTGATACCTCGTTGGGTGAAGCGATCGCAGACGACCTGGATAAAATCGGATCCCACACCGTAGGAGGAAAGTTTTGTTGGAATGCCAACCGACTCGAAAAAGTCTACCGTTTTTTGAATGGTAGCATCAATCCGTTCGTCCGGTGTTCCTGAAGTCACTCCCCATACTCGTTCGCCATATTGCAACAATTTTTCGTGTTTGCTTTCACGTTTCACCTTCATAACCCCGGGAAGAACGATTGCAAGAGTGCGTGCGTGATCAATATTGTAAAATGCGGTAAGCTCGTGACCAATCATGTGTGTGGCCCAGTCTTGCGGCACACCTACACCAATCAGGCCATTCAGGGCCATTGTGGCGGCCCACATAAAGTTGGCAGCTGCATCGTAATCGTTACGGTTCGCCAAAACTTTTGGACCTTCCTCTACCAAAGTAAGTAGGATAGATTCAGCAAAACGATCCTGAATAGGAGAGTTGACCGGATAAGTGAGATATTGCTCAATAACATGGACAAAAGCATCGACCACACCGTTGGCAATTTGTTTCTCTGGCAGAGAAAAGACCGTGGTGGGATCGAGAATAGAAAATTGCGGCAAAACTGCATCTGAATTGAATGCAAATTTTTCTAGCGTGGAAAGTCTGGTAACGACCGAGTTGCCATTCATCTCAGAGCCTGTGGCAGGAAGCGTGAGCACACTACCTAACGGGATAGCTTTAGTCACAGTAAGTTTGCGGTTTGTCAGAAATTCCCATGGATCTCCGCCTTCCCAGAGAGCAGCAGCTGCGATAAATTTTACACCGTCGAGTACAGAGCCACCGCCAACCGCTAAAATAAAGCCTACATTCTCTTTTTTCACGATTTCGACGGCTTTCATCAAGGTCTCATACTTTGGATTTGGTTCGATACCAGCAAACTCCACTAGATCGTATCCTGAAAGAGCTGCTTTTACCTGGTCGTAAACTCCATTTTTGAAAATGCTTCCACCACCGTAGGCTAGCATTATTTTTGTGTTGGAGGGAACCAATCTGTTCAATTTTTTGATCTGTCCGTTTCCAAAGACAATATTTACCGGATTGAAAAATTCAAAATTTTGCATAATTTTATTTTAAATGAAAAATGAAAAACGAAAAATAAAAAATGCAATTTACTCAAAACAACGGAATATGCTTCAATCTGCCTGGAGAAACGCCGAAAGGGTTTCCTCTATTCTAAAACGGGTGCCTTGGCTATCCTTCGTTCGTCCCGTTTATAGTGGTTGAATTTATAGGACAGGGAGAATCGAACTGGGAATTTATAGTGAGTAGTTAGAACCTGGTCGAAATCTGTTCCCTGGATAGTCTCGCATTTTCGATATAACCCCAATACATCCCTCCCTGTTAGGGTAAAAGTGAGTTTATTATTTAAGAACGTCTGTCTGAAACTTAAACCGGCAAGGTAGACACGGTTTATTTTACTTTGTGCTGTAAGTGCCGGACTATAATAGGAGAAATCTAATTCGAGCATCGTCGTTGAGGAAATGGCAAAGTCGGCCGTGGTGGCGGAATACCACTGACGATAACTCTTTTTTTCAGAAATTTGGTTGAGTTGGACATCCAGATAGGAGTCAATGAAATCCAATTTTTCATTTAGTTTAAACCAAGGGATAACCTTCCAATTTGCATTGAATTCTATTCCCAGTGTTTGTTCTCTTCCTGTATTTTCGTACCGATTTTGAACAATATCATCACGGTAGATGGATCGGATGACATCAATTTTATCGGAGGTATTGTAAAAGTAAAGTTCAGTATTTAAGGTCAGTTTTGGTTTAATAAACAGATAATTGACCCCTATTTTATCGGTAATTTCATTCTGGAGATTTGGATTTCCTATGGTGACGTTGTAGAAATCATACCACCTCGGCAAGGGATCCAGTTGTATGGCGCGAAGCTGGTCGGTACGCCGTGAATAGTTGAAAAAGATTTCCTTCGTCGAATCGATTTTATACGAACTGTTAAATGTGGGATATAGATCGAAGCGTTGCAAAGGATATTTATTATCCAGAGTATTAAGCTCGCGGATAAGATTCTCGGCTCGCAGACCAGCCTTAAAGTTAAAGTAACCAATTTTGAATTGCCAAGTGGAATAGCCAGCCTGCGTCACCCCGCTAAATTGGTTTTGCTGGTTAGAATTTACAGTCGGCGCAGGAAGAAACTTCAATTCAGAATGATAGGATTCATTTTCTTTGTTGAGGGTAACCTGATAACCAATCTCAAGGATTCCTGCTTTCCCGGTAGGGATGGTATAATCGGCATTATATTGAAAATTGTGATTCTTTTTATCCAGAAATGTCAACTGACTCATTTGCTCCAAACCGGCTAAATCATTGATGCGGTTTAAATAGTGGTCAGAATAATTGACGGTATTCCAAAGTGCCGAAATTGAGAGGATCCTATTGGGTTTGTTGAATTTATGTTCATAAGTTAAATCTGCACCGCCATATCGCCCGTTTCGATTATTGTCATCTGTGGCTAAATTTCGAAGAGGCTTGATGTACAAGGATTTGACGCTTTCAACTGTTTCCCAATCGCCATTATTACGGGTCTCGAAATAACCGGCATTCCCGCTAATGGAAATCTTGTTCGTGGAGGATTGCAAATAATCAAAACCCGATCTGAAACCGGTATTTGTACGTTCGGCTTTCTGAATGCCTGTTTTACTAATAACGTTTAAACTCTTCAGAAAATTGGTTGTATAATCGATATCTCCTTCATTTCTTCGCCTGTTACGATCGATACCTGTGTAAAAGCTAAATTTATTGTATTTATAATTCAGTAAAAAATCAGAGGAATAACCCCCCAATAAATCAGATGCCATTTGTACATTCCCGTTAACTCCGTCTCGGGTGCTTTTTTTTGTGATCAGGTTAATGATGCCACCCGATCCCGAAGCGTCGTATTTTGCCGACGGACTGGTAATCAACTCAATTTTCCTCACTTCGGCTGCCGGAGTGCTTTGGAGCAATTCATCACCCCTCAAGGAAGATGGTTTTCCGTTAATAAATACCAGAAGATCGTCATTTCCATGAATAGAAATTTTGCCATCGGGACTCAGCGTCACGGATGGAAGCTTATGCAAAAGGTCTGAGGCGGATCCTCCCGATGCTGATAGCTGGTTTTCAGCATAGATCGTCCTTTTGTCCAGTTGATACACAGGACTTCTTGAATTGGCGCGGATCGTTATTTCACCTAACGCGAGTAATTCAACTTTTAATTCAATTGGTTCCCGGCTGATTACTAGTAGAAATTCTTTTATGCTGAATGGGGCGGTTTTAAAATCTAAATAGCCCATCAAGTGTACATTAATAAAATAGTTTCCAGGTTTAAGTCGGGAGAACAGATATTCACCTTTTATGTTTGTAGCGGTAATTTGAATTGGAACTGAATCATTTTCGTGGTAAAGTGAGACATAAGCAAATTCTATCGATGCTTTTGTTACTGCGTCGACCACATTCCCTTTTAACTTGCAGATGCTTTCTTGGGCTATGGAAATTTTATACAAAAAGGTTAGGCCTGGTAAGGGTACTAAAAACAGCAACAATACCACTGAAAACCAAAAAATTCTGCTCATAAAACAGAATTAAATTAACATCTATTAATATTCTTTTTACAAATATAACAATATTATAATGAAAAAATGAAAAGTGAAAAGTGAAAAATGGAGGAAGCGATTCTTCCATTTTTCACTTTTCACTTTTCATTTTTCACTGAATTGCCGGTTTCAGCTTAATTGTGAAGTGTCTTAGAATGGGGGCTTCGCTTACAATGGTGTAACCTGATTTAATGGATTCCCGGCGGTCGTATACATTTTTTAGGGCTACGGCTACAATATCCAGGTGCAGATTTGTGTACACTCTTCTTGGAATTGCCAGTCGCATAAATTCAAGTGTTGGGTATCGATTCTCACGGGTAATCGGATCACGGTCGGCCATTAGTGTTCCGACTTCAACTGCACGAATTCCCGCTTCGAGGTATAATTCGATGCACAAAGTTTGTGCTATAAATTCTTCGGCACTTACATGAGGCAGAAATTTTTTTGCATCCACAAAAATGGCATGTCCGCCATAAGGTTTTTGTACCGTAATGCCGTACCTGGAAAGTTGTTCTCCCAAATAGCTTACTTGTCCGATGCGGCTATCCAGATAGTCAGCTTCAGTGGCTTCCATTAGTCCAACGGCCAATGCATTCATATCACGGCCTGCCATTCCGCCGTATGTGACAAACCCTTCGAACATGATATTGAAAGTACTTGCCTCATCATACCAGGCTTTGTTCCTAGTCGCAATGAAGCCACCGATATTGACGATGCCATCCTTTTTGCTACTCATGGTCATTCCGTCAGCATAAGAGAACATTTCGAGAACGATTTCCCGGATTGTTTTGTTTTCATAACCGGCTTCACGCTGAGAAATAAACCAGGCATTTTCGGCGAAACGGGCGGAGTCAATTATCATTGGAACACCGTATTGGTCGGCAAGAGCTTTGACTGCGCGGATATTTTGCATGGAGACAGGCTGGCCGCCCGAGGAGTTGCAGGTTATGGTCAGGATGATGAAAGGAATACGTTCTTTGGGGTGCCTGTCCAGCACCTTTTTTAGTTGGCTAAGATCTACGTTTCCTTTGAAAGGATGATTATTTTCGGTAATGAAAGATTCATCAATGGTACAATCCACGGCAGTTGCCTGTCTGAATTCGATGTGTCCCTTGGTCGTATCAAAATGCGAATTTCCAGGAACGACATCCCCTTTTTTTACTAAAACAGAAAAAAGTACGTTTTCGGCAGCTCGTCCCTGGTGGGTTGGTAAAAAATAGTCGAACCCAAACAACGATTTGATCGTATCTTTTAATCTGTGAAATGAAGTAGAACCGGCATAACTCTCGTCTCCGGTCATGATGGCCGCCCACTGTTGGTCGCTCATGGCGCCTGTTCCGCTATCGGTAAGCAAATCAATATAAACCTGCTCACTTCTCAGATTGAAAAGGTTATAGTCAGCATCTTGAATCCATTTTTCCCGTTCTTTACGAGTGCTGCGATAGATCTTCTCTATCATTTTTATTTTGTAAGGCTCGGCTGAAGGAAGTTCCATAGGAGAAGTGACTAAAGTGACTAGAGTGAACTAGAGTGCCTAAAGTTAGGTATTTGCAAAAATTTAAAACATGAAATTCATCATAGAAGAAGTACTTTCACATCTCATGTCTCTCCGGTTTCACGCATCCTTCCTGATACTCGGCAATGATCTTCCGTATCTGTTGAGGGGAAACACGACCATAGACTTTTTCGCCAACCATCACCACAGGAGCCAATCCGCAGGCACCCACACATCTCAAGCAGTTAAGGGAGAATTTCCCATCGGGCGTCGACTGGCCAACTTCAATGTTGAGCTGTCTTTTTATTTCATGCAGTATCTGTTCGGCACCTCGTACATAACAGGCTGTGCCCATGCATACTGAAATTGGAAATTCGCCTTGAGGTAACATATTGAAAAACGAATAAAAAGTAACCACACCATACACCTTAGCGACAGACATGTTGAGCTCTTTTGCTATCAGTTCCTGAACTTCAGCAGGGAGGTATCCCAATTTATGCTGGGCTTCATGCAGAACGTTGATCAGTTCTCCTTCAGCGTTTTCGTAGGAGGTGCAGATTTCCCTGACTATTTCAATGGTTCTTGGTGATAATTTTATTTTTGGCATCGTTTGTGTTTTAAATAGTTGAAATTTGGACGGTGGTAGAGACGCATTATTATGCGTCTCTACGGTTTGGAACGGTCAAAATATTCAGTGTGTAGCAGATGATGGGCTTTTTCGCTCATCGGTGCACCCAGAAACTCTGTATACAATTTGATGATGTAAGGGTTCTCGTGCGATTTCCGAATTGGTTTGTCTGCATCTTCTCGGTAGATAGCCAATTGTCTCTTCTTCAGTATTTCAGCATTTCCGTGGTGATAAGGCTGTCCGCCTCCACCAATGCATCCGCCCGGGCACGACATGATTTCAATGGCATGGAATTGGCTTTTGCCTTGCTGAATATCTTCCAGCAGCTTCCTTGCATTTCCCAGTCCGTGAGCGATACCAATATGAATTGGAAGACCATCAAAGTCGATGGTAGCATGTCTCAGCCCCTCCATTCCTCTGAGCTCTGTGAAATCAATGCGTTTTAGCTTTTTTCCTGTAAATACTTCGTAGGCAGTACGGACGGCTGCCTCGATTACACCACCGGTTGTACCAAAAATGACGGATGCACCGGTTGAATCACCCATTGGATGATCAAAATCTTCATCCGGAAGTGATTTGAAATCGATATTTGCCAGGTTGATCAACTGAGCAAGCTCACGGGTTGTTAAGGCATAGTCTACATCCGGGTTACCGTCAACGGAGAATTCTTCACGGCTGCATTCGTATTTTTTTGCGACGCAAGGCATCACAGAAACAACCACCAGATCTTTTCTGTTAACACCGATTTTGTCGGCAAAGTAGGTTTTGGCAATTGAGCCAAACATCTGTTGAGGAGACCTAGCGGTAGATGGGATATCTTTTAAATCGGGGAACTGATGCTCAAAAAACTTCACCCAGGCTGGACAGCAGGAGGTAAGCATTGGGAGCTTTACATTTTTGTCGCCAGCGAGGAAAGCGCCTAGTCTGTTGAGAAGTTCTGTTCCCTCCTCCATAATGGTAAGGTCGGCGGCGAAATCGGTGTCAAAGATGTAGTGGAAGCCCAGACGTCGAAGGGCAGCAGCCATTTTGCCTGTGACTAATGTGCCCGGTTCTTCGCCAAACTCTTCTCCTAGCGCAGCACGAACCGCAGGAGCAGTTTGTACGATAACAGTTTTGGCCGGATTAGAAAGTGCTCGGATCACGGCTCCCGTATTGTCCTTCTCCGTCAATGCTCCGGTTGGACAAACTGCTACACATTGTCCGCAGTAGGTGCAGACGGAGTGGTCGAGGTTCATTTCAAAGGCAGGAGCAACAACGGTATTGAACCCTCTATTGATAGCTGAAAGTGCTCCAACCGTTTGAATATCATTGCACATCATCTCGCACCGTCGGCAGCGGATGCATTTGTCGAGCTCTCGAATAATGGCCGGAGAGGTGTCTTCACGATAGGTGGATTTTTCTCCTTCGAAGTGAATCTCCCGGATACCGAGGTGCTGCGCCATGCTCTGCAGATCGCAGTTTCCGGCTTTGGCGCATTTCAGACAGTCGGTCGGATGATCGGAAAGGATTAGTTCTACTACGGTTCGGCGAGCATGAATAGCTCGCATGGAGTGCGTTTTGATGATCATGCCTTCGGATACATCGGTACAGCATGCAGGAGCCAGGTTTCTGCGTCCTTCCACTTCAACGACACAAACCCTGCAGCCACCGGGTTTATTTTCTATGCTGAGATCCTCCAGTTTCATGTAGCACAACGAAGGAATTTTGATTCCTATTTGGGCCGCCGCATGAAGCAAAGAGGTTCCCTTCTCGACAGAGACGGGTCTATTATCTATTGTAAGATTGATCATATCCATAGTTAGAATTTTTTAAGAGACGCTTATCGCATCAAATTTGCATTTTTCGTAGCATACCCCGCATTTGATGCAGATACTGTTGTCGATATAGTGCGGAGATCTTTTCTCTCCGGTGATGGCGCCAACAGGGCAATTCCGAAAGCAAAGAGTGCATCCATTGCATTTTTCTTCGTCGATGTAATATTTCACCAATGATTTACATTGACCGGCAGGGCATTTGTGATCCTTTACGTGTGCCAGATATTCATCATAGAAATTGTCGAGCGTTGACAAAATTGGATTTGGAGAGGTTTGCCCTAATCCACACAAGGAAGTGTCTTTGATTACGTTACACAAAGAACGAAGTCGTGTGAGATCCTCTTCCGTACCCAGGCCTTTCGTTATTTTATCCAGAATCTCAAATAATCGTTTGTTTCCGATTCGGCATGGGGTGCATTTGCCACATGATTCTTCCAACGTGAATTCGAGGTAGAATTTTGCAATGGAAACCATGCAGTCGTCTTCATCCATCACAATCATTCCTCCTGAGCCCATCATCGAACCCGCTGAAATCAGGTTTTCGTAGTCGATCGGAGTATCCAGAAAAGAGTTGGTAAGGCAGCCTCCGGATGGCCCTCCGGTCTGAACAGCCTTAAATTTCTTGCCTCCTTTGATGCCTCCTCCGATGTCGAATATTACTTCGCGAAGGGTGGTACCCATCGGAACTTCTATCAATCCAACATTATTGATTTTCCCGGCAAGGGCAAAAACCTTGGTTCCTTTGGATTTTTCCGTGCCGATGCTATTGAAGAATTCAGCTCCCTTGTTGATGATAACCGGAATACTTGCCAGTGTCTCCACGTTATTCACCGTAGTTGGTTTACCAAGATAGCCCGATTCGGATGGGAAGGGCGGTTTAAAGGTTGGTTCACCGCGCAGTCCTTCCATCGAATGGATGAGGGCTGTTTCTTCGCCGCACACGAAAGCTCCTGCTCCATAACGGATAGAGATATCGAAGGAAAAGCCGGTACCAAAAATGTCTTCTCCCAATAAGCCATATTCTTTGGCTTGCTTGAGTGCAACCTTAAGGCGCTGTATTGCCAGCGGATATTCGGCACGGATGTACACCAGACCTTTCGTGGATCCTGTACAATATCCGCAAATTGCCATTGCTTCAATCACCGAATGTGGATCGCCCTCTAAGATAGAACGATCCATAAACGCGCCTGGATCGCCTTCGTCGGCATTACAGACAACATATTTCTGATCTGCAACAGATTTGGATGTAATTTCCCATTTCAGTCCGGTAGGGAAGCCTCCGCCCCCTCTTCCGCGCTGACCTGAGCGTTTAACTTCATCGATCACCTCTTGTGGTGTACGCTCACTTAAGCATTTAGCCAATGCCGCATAACCATCCCGGGCGATGTATTCGTCTATATTTTCAGGATCGATGAAGCCACAATTCCGAAGAGCGATACGAACCTGTTTTTTGTAGAATTCCATGTGTTTCGAATCACTGATTGGGAGCTCTGTTTCAGGATTTTCGTAAAGCAAACGCGTTACCTGCCGTCCCTTGACCAAGTGTTCTTCTACAATTTCTACTGCATCTGCAGGAGTCACCTGAACGTAAAATGTGTTGTCCGGGAGGACTTTCACAATGGGCCCTTTTTCACAGAAGCCAAAACATCCGGTCATGACGACTTGAACTTCCTGGCTCAAATCGTGATTTTCGACCTCTGCCAACAAATTATCCCTGATTTGCTCACTATCTGATGCCTTGCAACCTGTTCCTCCGCATACCAGGAGGTGCATTTTATAGTCTGCCATAAGATTGGTTAAAGGTGTTTAATTATCTATTGTTCTGTAATTCACGGGTAAAATTCCATCTACCAATTCGTTGTGAATAATGTATTTCTCAATAATTTGGGTGGCTCTGAATTTGTCCACATCGCCAAATACTATGGGGTCTTTGCCAGGAACAGTGACTTCAATAGTTGGTTCAGCGTAGCAATAGCCCATGCATCCGGTTTGGGTTACAACTGCCTCGATGGCTTTATTTTCCAACTCATCCATCATAAAGTTCATGATTTCTTTAGCTCCTGAAGCGATGCCGCAGGTTGACATGGCAACTTTAATCCTGACGATATTCTCAGAATTGCTTCCATTTTCGCGAAGCTTAATTTTAGCTTGCATGCCTTCTCTTAATTGCTTTAGATCGTCGAGTGTTTTGATTTTGTTCATACTAACCTATTTGAAGTAAATTGAAGTAAACTAAAATAATCTGTAATCTGTAATCTGTAATCTGTAATCTGTAATTTGTAATCTGTAATCTGTAATTTGTAATTTGTAATTGTTTACCCTTCTGCTTTTATATCATGCAAATTCTCCAGTATCATTTCTCTCAAAAACCTCCTGATCTCCAGGTTACTATCTTGAATATCGCCGACAATTTCGCGAATTGCTTCCGTGTCAAATCTGTACTGTCCGAAAGGCGTATGGTGTTCGTAGATCAATCTTAGTTGCGGAAATCCAACAGCAAGGAGTACCAGTACATTGTCAATTTCTCCGAGTGGCAGCCTGTCGGGATGACTCATCACAAAACTTGCTTCAAGTTTAGTGCCCTTTCCTGGTTCGGATAAAAGCTGGAACTTGCCTCCTGTTCGTTCTGCGTTTTGTTGAATCAAAGGTAACCCCAGCCCAACTTTTCGTGTTGAACGGGAAGTATAAAACGGGTCGGTTGCTTTTTGAAGTTGGTCATCAACCATGCCAGCACCATCATCTTCAATGATAAGACGATAGCTGTCATTCTTAGGATTCTCGTCGATCGTGATCAGCACTTTTTGGGCTTTCGCACGAGTTGAATTCTCCACCAGATCAAGAATATGTAAGGCGATGTTCTTCATATAGTTGTGGTTCTCCTTCCTTCAATCCGGAGGATGGCTTTTTTTATTTCCTCGAAAGACAGATCATTCATTTCAAATAGCGTAAACCCGGAGCCAATCATATAAGGCGTATGGGCATCGGACGCTTTTAGTAATGCAATATCTTTATTCAGCCTGAATTTGTTTCGAATTTCAGCTTCATTACTGTTACTCATGATGCCTAATGCATCGCAGGCCAGATTTTCGGGGATAAAACCCAACTGATTAAATATTCCGTACATTGGTCTTTCTATATGAGCCGGAACAAATAGTCCGCCTAAACGATGTACCTCCTGTTCTACCTGATCAATGCTTTGGTTCAAGCCAACATTCAGAAAATTTTCCACCATTTGGACAATTTTTTCTGATCTATTCACAACCACCTGATATCCTAATTTTTCCGGATTATATGGAATAACCGGCAAATGGCTATCCATATATTTCTGAAACTGATCCAGCGTTTCCAAATCTTTGAAATAGGCCAAGCAGTGTACTTCTTCACGCGTGGTAACTTCCACTCCAAAGAGTACTGCCAATCCTTTTTCTTCGGCCATCTCCTTTACCAGCCTACATTGAAGCGTAGAATTATGATCGGTTATCGCTATCAGATCAAGGTTCTTCTCTTTGGCAAAATTGATGATTGTTTCAGGACTCATTTCCAGATTTGCACAAGCCGACAAGACTGTGTGTATGTGGAGATCTGCCCTGAATGTTTTCATCGCGTTATTTTTATCTTTTGGTACAACAATCCGGCAATCTCGAAGGTCGACAAGTCAGTTCCCAATACCGGAATGCCCTCTTCATTGCTGTGTTCAAGGCTATTTTGCTCAGGTTCCAGTGAACTCACGAGTAAGACACACGCCAGTTCTTTCAAAGATGCGATGGCGATCACATTTCGATGTGTTTGTAATGTTATCCATACCTCACCTTCGGAAGCATTTCCCATTACATCGCTTAGCAAATCAGATACATAGCCGCCTGATATTTCGCGGTTAAGGCCTTTTTCTCCCGAGAAGACCTTTAGATTCAACTCTTTTACTAATTCAGAAACCTTCATTTCGTCGTCCTCTTTTATTACAGTCTGCATTAAATCGTTCTTTTCCCCATCTTTTTTCCATGTTGAGGAATGCTTTTTCAACTCCAATTTTGCCCTCATTCTCCCATCTTTGCTGAAGAAATACACAATCTGACATCTTAGCTTTTGCCTGCACCATGTCTTCGGCCAGAGCCTGGCAATTTGGCGCTCCACATGCACCGCAATCAATACCCGGAAGGAAACAGATGATGCGATGTGCTTTGCTCATTTTTTCCATGGCCTTGCTGATTTCGTCGTCGAGCCGGAAAACGTTTTGAGGCTTTATCTCATCAATCAGTAAACACTTCTTCAATTCTTCTTGATTGATCGTGGATGCTAACTCTTTTTCCTGATAGGAAGGATATTCTTTTGACCTTTGCTCCAGTCGTTCGGTGGTAGTAAATCTATTGCCGGTCATCAGGATACCTCCTGAACAGCTTTGGTCGCAGGCACGCATTTCGAGAAAGTCGAATCCCTTTACCTCCCCATTTTCAAGCCGATCGAGGAATTTCACTACACTGTGAATTCCGTCGATAGCAATCGCGCGATTGCCAAATCGGGAAGATTCTCCTCTTGAGGTGCTCCACAAAATACCTTCCCTGGTAAGATGAATGCGTTGTTGTTGCTGTTGTGTATCAGAGTTATCCTCCTTTTTGATGGTTTGCCTTATTTTGTTGTAAAAATCACTCATGCTGATCACACCGTCAACGATCGATGACTCTTCCCAAATAGGACTCTTTACCGAAGAAATTTTTGCTGCGCAAGGAGTGATATAAAAAATTCCAACTTCCTCCCTTTTAATGCCTTGATTCAGAAATGATTGCAGAATGAAATGAGCAGCAAGATCATGAGGGGCTCTCACAGGAATTATATTGTCTATCAGAGAAGGATATTTGATTTGGATTAATCTGACAACTGCCGGACAAAAAGTGGAGATACCCGGTTTCGATATTTGCTCTTCGTTTAAGTATTCTTTAGTTAGATCGATCAAAATTTTTATCGGTTGTTCAACTTCCATCAGATGAGTGAATCCTAGTTGCATCATCGCCTGATAAATCTGTTCCTCGGATATCTTGTCAGGAAACTGCCCGATCAACACTGCCGGGAAAAGGGCAATCCTATATTTGAAATTCTCCAGCATTTTCAGGTCGTTCTGTTCGATATAGAAAGCCTTGGCCGGACAGACTCTCATGCACTGACCGCAATCGATACATCGCTCTTTGATGATCATGGCCTTGCCTGACTTGATTCGGATTGCTTCAGTAGGGCATACCCGCATACAATGGATACACCCGATGCACTTGGCTTCGTTGATCTTTATTGCATGATGAGTTCCCGTTGAAATCATTTAAGTTTTTCTTTTAATTGTAAACAATTTTTTTGAAAGGCTAAAGTCTAAAGTAAAGACGCAACCTTCATTTATTTCGCTCATATCTTATTTTTCATTTTTCATTTTTCATTTTTCACTTTTCATTTTTAGAAGTCAAATATCATTGTCACCGTAGTGCCAACTCCCGGCGTACTTTGAATGACAAGTTCGTCTGAATTTTTTTTCATATTTGGAAGCCCCATTCCGGCTCCAAATCCCATTTCACGCACCTTGGAAGAGGCTGTCGAAAAGCCCGCAAGCATGGCGCGATTGATATCTGAAATTCCGGGCCCTTCATCTTTCAAAACCGCCATAATTTGATGGTCGCTGACAGTCACCGTAACATCTCCTCGGTAGGCATGAGCTGCAATATTTACCTCCCCTTCGTACAAGGCAACCACCGTATGTTTAACGACTTTTGGGTCGATATTCAATTGATTAAGGACCTTCTTCGTAGCACTCGAGGCCTTTCCTGCACTATCGAAATCACCGCCTTCAATGATGAATTTTAACTCTATCATCTTAATACAGAGGATTTAATCCATGTTTATAGAGAATCCCGGATGCCTTGAACATAGAAAAGGGCGATTCGATGAGCACCATGTTGAGCTCTGTGCCCAGTTTTATTATGTCTTGCGATACTTTTTTGTTGCGGACAATTACCAGATAGTGAATTTCAGCAACCTCTGCGGTTCTGATTATCTGAACGTTAGCAAGTCCCGTAATAAGCAAAATATTTTCAGCGTCAAGAGTTAAAACATCGCTCATTAAATCAGAACTGAAAGCAGTCTGAATATCGTCTGAAATGCGATTGTCGCCGCATAAAATTTTAGCATTCAATAGCTGAACTATTCTTTCTACCTTCATTATTATCAGTATTTTACTCAATAATTAATGAGTAATTTTATTATTGAAAAGCTTTGTTCAAATGTCCGAAAAATCATTGAATGAAAAAAGTTGTTTAATCCAATTTTTCTTATTTAAATTATTTCAAAACAATGAGTTCCGTATTTTTGATTGTTGAATAATTAAACAGCAGTAAAAGTAAATTATTGATAAATGATAAAACATGATTCTTGTTATAAATTCTTAACTTAGCCTAAGAAATGAAAAATGAAAAGTGAAAAGAGAAAAATTGGTGGCTTTTCATTTTTCACTTTTCATTTTTCACTTTTCATTTAACTCTATGATTTACGAACAGAGTGCATTTTTATCCGGATTAATAACCGATCCTGAGTTATCGTATAAGATCATTGACTCGCTGCCATTTCCGATCAATTTCCGCAATCCGGAAGGTATTTACATAAGTTGCAACAAGTCTTACGAGCGATTGTTGGGTAAAAGCAGGGAAGAATTGATAGGAAAATCTGATTTTGAATCACATGCTGTTGATGTTGCGGAGATGGTATCGATGAAAGACAAAGAGCTGTTAGAATCGACAACGGATATCGTCTATGAACATCAGTTAAAATCGGCAAGTGGCACAACGTTGGAAATGTTAATCTATAAGTCAGTAATTAAATCGAATGATGGAAAAATTGAGGGAATAGTATCCTCGTTATATGATGTTTCTGATCGAAGAAAAGCTGAAATACGATCTGAAAAAGCGAAGGAGACCTCCGTAATTGCTTCCGCCATGCTGCAGAAGATCAGAGCGGGAATTGTAATTGTTGACCACAAAATGAAGATTGTGAATTGCAACGAAACCTTTGCTCATTTGATGGGAGAGGAGGCCGAAGAATTGTACGAAGCCATCCCTGGGTTACAGGGGGCAGACGTGAAGGAACTGGTGCCTGAAATAGTGAAAAAAATGCTCATCGGACTGCTCCATACCGGAGAGGAAATGTTAGAACGTGACTTGACGTATAAAAATATGCTCCTTCATATTTCTATTGTGACAATCTATAAAAACAGGGTAGTTGGGGCAATCATCAGGAATTTGTCTTCACCGCAACTTGTACGGGAAGAAATTATCAGTCGAGCCATGAAGGTTACCCGACAAAATATTGAGATGGTGCAGCAAGTGGCAACCTTGCTGGCAGAAAATGCTGCCCAAACAGAAGATATGCTCAATTCTATCGTAGCTGCTTATAAATACGGAGAGGACAGGAAGGATGAGTGAGTTTCACATTGAAATAGATTTTGCACAAAAGCAACCTTCCGGACAGATCGTCTGCGGTGATGTATTCATCTCAAAATTGATCAAGGAGGACGGTCGAACAATTCTTGTCCTTTCAGATGGGGTAGGACATGGGGTACGGGCTAATGTGCTGGCAACGATGACGGCAACTATGGCCTTAAGCTATACGGCACTTTACAAACGACCCGAGGCAGCTGCCAAAATCATCATGGAAGCCTTGCCGCATGATAGTGGTGGCGTAAAAACGTATGCCACATTTACCATCATCGAGCTCGAGAGTGATGGTATGGTAAGGATTGTCAATTATGATAATCCAAAAAGTATCGTCTTCCGGAATGGCGACCCGTACACTCCGACTAAAGAATATCTACTTAAGATTACGGGTGCAGAAAATGTGGGCAAATTACTGCGGTGCCGTGAATTTAAAGCCATGAAGGAGGATCGGATTGTATTCATGAGTGATGGCATTACCCAATCGGGCATGGAAAACGAAAAGTTGAAGATGGGTTGGGGACAAGAAAATGTTGAAACGTATGTAGCAGAGCAACTTGCCAGAAGTAGCGATATTTCTGCCCGTCGGCTGAGTAAGAAAATACTCAATAAAGCAATCCAAAATGACGGATTCCACCTGAGGGACGATTCAAGTTGCGGAGTAATTTATTTCCGAGATCCGAGGGAGATGTTGTTGATTACCGGTCCGCCATTTTTTAAGGCGAAGGATCGCGATTTCGCTGAAAAGATCCATGACTACAAAGGAATTAAGATCGTGTGCGGAGGCACAACGGCCGAGATTATTGCCCGTGAGTTGAACCTTGAAATTGAAACGGAAATTTCGCTCAGCAATCCTTATGCGTTACCACGATATGCGCTTACCGGTTTTCACCTGGTCACAGAGGGAATCCTTACTATCGGTAAAGTGGAGGAAATACTGGAGAATTACGACAGTGATCAAATACTGGGAGATTCACCACCGGAGGAGATTGTCAAACAACTTTTGCAGCACGATCGGATACTGGTACTGGTTGGGACTCGCATCAACTGGGCTCACCACGATCCGGATCAGCCAATTGAGATGGAAATCCGCAAGTTTGTGGTCAAGCGGATTGTTAAATTGCTGGAGGAGAAGTTTTTTAAGGAGGTTGTAATTAGTTTTTATTAGGAAGTACTTTAACTTACTTAAGAAGAAAGTATATGAATCGAATCTAACAACTTCGTATTCACTTCCTTATCGTACTTAATCGCTCTGCTAAAAGGTGTGAGTTCGATCGAATCATTAGCGATTCCGACCATCACACTCTGTTGATCATCCAATAAAGCTTCGACAGAGGCAACGCCTAACCGACTTGCCAGAATGCGATCGTAGGCAGTTGGTGATCCGCCCCGCTGAATATGCCCGAGAACTGTTACCCGCACATCATATTGGGGAAACGTCTCTTCAATCTGCTTAGCGATACTGAAGGCGCCGCCAGCTTTTTCACCTTCGGCAACCAGCACGATGGATGAATTTTTGCTTTTGCGGTATCCTGATTTAATATAGTTTTCTAAGGTAGTGATATCTGTTTCTGTTTCTGGAATTAAAACGGCCTCCGCTCCTGAGGCAATACCACCGTTGAGGGCTAAGAATCCGGCATCACGACCCATCACTTCGATGAAAAAAAGTCGTTCGTGTGCAGTAGCCGTGTCTCTGATCTTGTCAACGTTTTCGATGATAGTATTTAAGGCTGTATCATATCCAATGGTGTAATCGGTACCAAAAAGATCGTTATCTATCGTTCCCGGTATGCCGACGATAGGTATTCCAAATTCCTGGGCAAAAATACGAGCACCGGAAAAAGTCCCGTCACCACCTATCACAACCAGAGCATCAATTTCCTCTTCCTTAAGATGTTTGAAAGCTAACTCACGACCTTCCTTAAGATGAAACTCCTTGCATCGGGCAGATTTCAGGATGGTGCCACCTAGCTGGATGATGTTACTTACATCGCCGGAAGCCAAAGTTTTGAAATTTTTTTCGATCAGCCCTTTGTATCCTTGGTAAATACCGACAACCTCGCGATGGTAGAAAATAGCTGTTCTGACAACGGCCCTGACGGCAGCATTCATTCCCGGAGCATCTCCCCCTGAGGTGAGGACACCTATCTTTCTGATTGGGTTATCCGTATAATCGTCGGGAAGTGGTGATTTATATTCTTTTGCCATGATTTTTTTTGCAAAATTAACAATGAAATTGAGTGAAATATAGTTGCAAGGTTAAGTTTCCTTAAATTTTCTCGTCAGGATCCATTTCTAACAAAAAGTCGGCGACTTCTTCCAATAGATGTTTCGGTGTAGATGTGGCTCCACAAATGCCCACAGAATCAATGTTTTCAAGCCAATTTGGTTTGATTTCAACTAATTCAGAGATAAATTTTGTATTCGGATTTACATTGGAACAAATGTCAAAAAGCATTTTCCCATTAGAGCTTTTTTGTCCGCTGACAAAAATTATCAGGTCGAAGCGTGCGGCAAATTTCTTAATACCCGGAATCCTGTTAGCGACTTGGCGACAGATGGTATCGTGAACCTTGATCGGAACATTAGTCGCTTTATTTTTAAGTTCTTCAGTGAGGTGATGCAATCCTTCCAGCCCCTTGGTGGTCTGAGAATAGAGCACGATTGGTCGGGTGTAATCGAGTTGAGAAAGATCTTCAATGCCTTCTACTACAAGTGCTTCTCCTTTGGTCTGACCAACCAATCCATTAACTTCGGCATGACCTTTCTTTCCATAAATAACTACTTGAGAATTATCATTTAGTCCATTTTCAAAACTTTTTAGAATTCTCTTCTGCAGCTTAAGCACAACGGGACAAGTCGCATCTATCAGTTTTATATTATGATCTTGTGCATAGTTGTAAATTTCCGGTGGTTCGCCGTGTGCACGAAGCAGGACGGTGGTATCAGACATGGTGAAGTACTGCTCGTGCGAAATGGTTGTCAATCCTTCTTTGCGCAGTCTTTCTACCTCTGAATTATTGTGCACGATGTCTCCCAGGCAATAGAGTGGCTTGTTATCTACCAAATGCTCCTCTGCCTGTCGGATGGCCTCCACCACCCCGAAGCAAAACCCGGAACCTTTATCAACTTCAATTTTCATAATTGTCTTTTTTACCCATAGATGTTTTTTCATTGCCGTTGGCTTCAGCCAACGGACGATGATAGGCTGAAGGGAAATGGCTTTAGCCTAATTTGTCCCAAATGTTTGGGCTAAAGCCCTGGTTTTGCCGCATCATCTTTGTCCCGTCAGCTAAAGCAGACGGCATTGAAAGCTGATCCTATCTTTTTGCCGCATCATCTTTGTCCTGTCAGCTAAAGCAGACGGCATTGAAAGCTGCTCCTATCTACTTCTATGTACCTCATCCATGATCCACTCAAACTGCTCCTCCCTCGTCATAAAGCTATTATCCAGTACAATAGCATCTTCTGCCTTCCGCAAAGGACTTTCAGCCCTGCTTTCATCATACCGATCTCGTTCATTGATGTTAGCTAATATCTCTCCAAAATTGACCTGCTCTTTTTTGGCAATCATTTCGTCGTACCTTCGCTGAGCCCGAATTTTAGGATCAGCAGTCATGAAAATCTTGAGTTCGGCATTCGGGAAGACGACTGTACCGATATCCCGGCCATCCATCACGATTCCTTTCGCCTGTCCCATTTCCTGCTGTTGGGCAACCATTAATTGCCGAACAGCAGCAATAGCAGCTATCTGACTCACATTTTGAGCAACAGCAAGTTGCCGGATCTCTTCTTCAACATTTTCACCGTTGAGATAAATGTCGTTGTGAGAAGTAGTTGGATTGTGAATAAATTTGATGTGTATTGAATCAAGTTCTTGCTTCAATAAAGGTAAGTTAATAGCACCGTCAACCACAATCCCTTCACGAATAAAGAATAGCGTAACAGCCCGGTACATTGCTCCGGAATCGATAAAAATATAGTTCAATTTTTTGGCAATCTCTTTGGCTACGGTACTTTTTCCGCAGGAGGAATACCCGTCGATGGCTATGATGATTTTTTTGTTGGAAGAATCAGACATTAACTTTGATTTGCAACAAAGATAATCATTCACTTTTATTTCCGGGCTGAAAGCCTGATATATCCTAGCCCCATGGCAACGCCTGGGGTTAATAAGGAATCCCGCATGTGCCAGTGCCCTGCAAGGATAACCTAATAAATGCTGGTGATTATTTTAAAAATCCGCCTAAATTTGCCGTCAACGAAAAATTATGTACCATTCCAGTCTGGTAGTACCCTGAAAGGGCGTAATTAAACCGTATTGCAGCGAGGTTAATCCCCAAACCGGTGGTAAATCCAACTAATCCGGTCTGATCTGCCAAAGTAAGGTCGACATGCCGTCGATAATTGTATCCGACACGGAATGTGACTTTATTCTCAGGGAAAATCTCTGCTCCCAGCGAAATATGTCGCATCACCGCCGCAAACGGCGACTGTTTCGATGTGGAGGTAGAAATACCATTTGGGTCGGTGAATGTCACCTCAGGATTCCAATGGTTTAAATCATAAGCGGTGGCACTAACCCGAATGGGAGCATACTGCAAACGATGGGTGCATCCAATTTGTAGCGACCAGGCAATTTTTTCACGGTCAGCGCCATCGTAATACGAAGAAAGCTGGGTTCCGAGGTTTTTCAAACAGATGGCTAAGGTTGTCAGATGATCGTCCGTATGGCGGGCTAAACCAATATCAGCAGCGATTCCGAAGGATTGATAATTTTCGAGATGAGAATAGATAGGTTTCAGCGAAGCCCCTACCGTGAAGAGGCTCCCAAATGATTTTGCATAAGAAAGTGTCAATGCATAATCGGAAGCGCTGAAGCTTCCTGTAATGAGTCCGGTTTCATCGGCCGCCACAAACTGACCATAATCAACGAACTGAATTCCAATGGCAGCGATCCCGTATTTACCTAAATTCCTGGAGTATGCTCCATAACCAAAACCGATCCCGGCCAGGTATCTGGCATAATTGACCGAAATCCTATTGTTCATCTCCGCATTAAGCAACGCCGGATTCTGTAACACCAACTCCGGATCTGCATCGGGCAGTGCCACCTGGATACCACCTAATGCAGCCGTTTTTGCCGAATTATTTAATTGCAGAAAATTGAAGATACCCTCACCACCTGTTTGGGCGAAGAGAGGTAGGGATATGGATAATAGTATGAGAAGGGAAAGGAGTATTTGCTTCATAGGCATTGTTCAATATGGCAATATTAGGAAATTTCGGGGGATGTTGTATTTAAATAAATGTACTCGCATGATAGTATGAAACTTAGTATATTCGTGTTAGGATCATAACAAGTGTAAAAATTCTTGCCTGCAAAAATATTTCATCTACTACGCTGCTAGAAAATTTTATAACTTTACGGATGAAACATCCATGAGCAAAAGCTCACAAAAAAGTATGAATATAATTGTGGATGTTCCATGTGACCAATGCTTTAGCTTAATTATACACACATGAAATTTATTTGTAAATCACATGAACACTATCGAGTTGAGAAATGAGTTAATAGCCAGAATTTCAGGCATTGAGGATAGTGATTTTCTTAATGCCATCAAAACCATTTTAGATTACAAGAATAAAGAAACATTTATTCATCTGTCAAAAGAGGATGAAGAGGAATTACTTCGGGCCAGCAAAGATGGCAAAAACGGACAAATTATTCTACAATTAGAAATGGATAATAAGGTTGAAAAATGGCTAAAAGAGGTGTAGTTTGGACCAGAAATTCAGCTTCAAAAAATATTGGAATTCTATTACCATAGAAATAAGAGCAACATTTATTGCAAGAGATTGTACGGTAGATTCAAGTCAGAACTTATGATAGTTTCACAGAAGCCGGAAATTGGAACTAAAACCCGAATTGAAAATATAAGAGGATTGATTGTGGATACTTACATTCTTTACTATGAGATACTTAAAGACGAAATTATGGTCTTAAAGATATGGGATTCCAGACAAAATCCGGAAAAATTAGAATTTCCAAATAGGTAAGGTTAATTTCGAATTAGAGAGTTTTCTCTTTCATCCCCTCCACCACCATAAATACAATCGGACAAACCTCGCAGTTCTTGAGGGTCAGGTTAAGGAGCTGACTGAATCGGCGGCGGTCGGTATGGGGGTATTCACGGCACGCTTTGGGGCGGTATTCGTAGACAGAGCAATAGTTGTCGGTCATCAGAAAAGGGCAGGGAGCGTTGTTAAAGACGTAGTCGTGGTCTTCATCGAGGTGCATGTATTGCTCAATGACCTGCGATGGTTTTAATTTGAGGGGTTTTGAGAGCCGTTCCACATCTTTGTCTGTTATCATCGGACTGATGCTGTTGCAGCAGTTGGCGCAGGTGAGACAGTCGAAGGCATCGAAGGCTTCATCGTGCAATTCGTGCACGATTTCGTCCAGATTACCGGGTGGCTTTTTCTTGAGTCTTTTGAAAAATCGTTCGTTTTCCGCACGAGTATCGTGCGCGAGCTTTTGAACGTTATCTTTTGTTGGCGTCTCTTTCATAACTCCAGATGCATTATTTTTCTTCGATCTGATCTTCTTCTGGCATTTAATTCATTCCGTCCGAATCAAATTTTCTCCATTTTGAATATTTTACAGCGGACGTTTGTTGACGGGGAATCGTCAATTCAGTGGCCATCGTTTCCATAGGTTTCACATAAGACTATTCATTTTCAATCTCTTCAGGATTCAACCCCAATTTTGCACAATTATCGTCTTTTCACCCCATTCCCCAATTTGCATATTTCCTCATTTGCACATTTGCATATTTGCACATTCATTTTCACCGGCCTGATTCCTGCTGAATAACGATGATTTCTTCGGTCGATTTTTTTAACTTAATTTGAGCAACTAGTAAGCCGGTGATGACTATCCCAATGCCAACAAATTTTCTAAATGTGAGAGCGTCGCCCAGAATATACCAGGCAAAGATGGCCGTAAATACCGGAATGGTATTGATGAAAATATTTACTTTGTTGATTCCTAGTTTTTTAACACTGTGAGCATAGAAAATGAAGGCGATGCAAGAGGCGAAAACGGAGAGTTTTAATATTCCTGCAAAGGCAGTAATATTAAACGGGATACTGGTGAAGCCTTTAAATTCGAAAATAAGCCAAAGAGGTAGGAAATAGATCATTCCGAAGAGATTCTGATAGGTAATTATGGCAGTAGGGGGGTATTTAACGGCCAATTTTTTCAGCACAACGGTATAGAAAATCGCTGATATCACAGCCAGAAATTCGAGAGCAATTCCCAGTGGCGAGGCTATTAAATTGAAGGATGAGTCGAAAACAACAATGGATACTCCCAAAAAGGATAAAAGTATGCCGATGAAAGTTCGCTGTGATATTTTTTCATTGTGAAATTTGGAGGCAGCCAGCGGAGAGAATAGCGGAATAGTTGCCACAATAATTGCCCCGATGGTACTGGAAACAAACAGCAAACCATAGCTTTCCCCCATAAAATAGAGAAATGGCTCAAAGAAGGAGAGTAGAATAAAAGTGCTCAGATCTTTGCGTTCAATCTTCACCATTTTGCCGGTCAGTTTGGCAAATACCAGCAGTAGCAAGGAGGCGATAATGAGCCGGAAGAACACAGTCGTCAACGGACCATAGACTAGATAAACCTCTTTCACCCAAACGAATGAAAAAGACCAAAAGATCATGGCCAGGATGATCGAGATGTAAACGAGCCACTTGCTTCCGCGCATTTTTTTCATTTTTCATTTTTCATTTCCTTCCACGGTACAACTTTGGATGGATAATACTTAATGCCCATCGCCTTGAATCTTGGTGCCTGCTTACCAAGGCGGATCTTATATTCGTCCCAGCTGCGTCGCGAGGCATCAGTCCAGCCAATTTCTGCGTAACCGGGAAGTCGGGGAAATAGCAAATACTCTATGTCACTGATATTCTTCACAGTCTCGGACCACATCGGACATTCGACACCCAGAATATTTTCTTTGGCTATTCCGGGTACGAGCGTTGCTGGATCCCATTTATATCCAGTATCCACTTCAACGAATCCGGCCCATTTTAATCCGAGAACGGTTTGAGCATTGTATTTCATGTCGAGATAAGCTTTTGCAGCGGGAGACATGATGATTTTCACCCCTTTGGTCACTCCTCGCTGAGCGTTTTCGGCTTTCGACCAAAACTGAACCACAGATGTTGGTTTTAAGGAGGATAGGGTCGTTTCATCCCAGCCAATCATCTGCTTCCCATTAGCCAGAACAATCTCCTGAACACGTTCGATAAAGGGGATATAATCCTCTTTTTTGGTAACATGTGATTCGTCTCCTCCAACATGGATGTATGGACCAGGCGTTAATGAAACCAGTTCGCGGATTACATCATTCAAGAACTGGTAGGTAAACTCTTTATTGGTCTGTAAGGTGCTGAATCCTACGTGAGTACCTGTATAAAGC
>JBBQJE010000015.1:0-25841 GCA_038325635.1 Bacteroidales bacterium | reverse complement strand
ATTTGATCTGTTCTAATAGGAGCTGCAATATATCCAAAAAACATATAGGATATTCATTATGTCATTTTCCCAGCATAGGGAACAACCGTTTGATTTCATTCTCATTTGGCTGAATACCATATTCACAAATTTCAAATGCTTCGGCAAATTTAATTTTCGATGTACGATCTTTGCCATACCATTTTTCTAATGAGGCAATTACATCCTTATTGATAGTCCACATCTTTGACAGCCTTTTCGTTAACCAGCTAAGTTGATCACCACGTTGAGCAGGAACCTCAGCTGCATATCCAGCTATCCACGGCAGCCATTCGAAAAATTGGGATTGGTGAGCCGAAATGGCGAACACTTTTTTATCAAATACGGAGGTGATATCAACGGCAATATCGGGTCGAAATGGATTAGGTCGTTGAAAATTATCCTGAAAGTAGAGAAATACGGGATTTTTCTTTAGAGCTGGAATGTCTGGAGTCACATTGGGTACTGCAACCATATAGGCTGCATCCTGCACCAAAATTGAAGTATAGCGATGATCAGGATGGTAGTCGTTTGGACGGGGAGCAATAACTACATCAGCGTTCCATTCGCGAATTTTACGAATAATCTGACGACGCACTTCGAGCGATGGTGTCAATTCTCCGTCATGATTATCAAGTACATCGTATTCGACTCCGAAGCGTTTGCCTGCCTCTTTCGCTTCGGCCATCCTTCGTTTAGCAAGAGCTCCGCCACCTTGCGACTGGTGACCGGCATCGCCATTCGTTACCGAAAGAAATTTCACCTGATAACCCATGGAGGCGAATAGAATAGCTGTCCCTCCGCCATCAAGATCACAATCGTCGGGGTGAGCACCAATCATGATAATACGGATAGGTTCGCTTTTGTTTTGGGCAAATAGGAAGAAGCAGAAAAACAGAGAACAAATTACAAACAGACTAATTTTTTTCACAACAGGAATTTTGAAGTTTAAATTCATAGTCCTATAAAACCTTGAAACACGGATCCAAGGACTCTCGGGATGTAAGGTTATAACAGTACCAAGATAGAGTATTTATTTTGAACTTCAAATTCAATAAAATGAGGCAGTTTGGTTAATATTTGCCTATTAACTTCATCAAGGCAGCTCGCTTTATTGGCTTCTGCAAAAAACCGTTAAACCCAACTTGCAATACCTCTAATTTTTCCTCAGGCAAAATGTATGCTGTTTGAGCAATAATTACTAATTCAGGATATAATGTTCTCAATATTTTAGTTGCTTCAGTTCCGTCCATGACCGGCATTTTCAAATCCATCAGAACAACATCATACTTATTTAAAGATACCTTTTCAACGGCTTCCTTCCCATTATATGCATGGTCAATTTTTTTGACCTTCCCTTTCAATAGTATTTCAAGATACTGGCAATTATATAGCTCGTCATCGACAATAAGTAAGGAAATATTTTTGGTGTCATGCGGAATGGCCGGTTTTGGAGAGTTTGTAATACTTTTGAAATCTGATTTCTCAATAGGAACAGTAAAATAAAACCGGAAACCTTTTATTAATTCTGAATCTACTCCAATTTTCCCGCCCATCTTTTCGATCAATCCTTTGGCAATATTCAAGCCTAATCCTGTCCCTCTTATTGCCTTGGAAATCGCTTGTTCTCCTCGATAAAACGTATCAAAAATTAAATTTTGTTCTTTCACTGAAATGCCTATTCCGGAGTCTTTGACGAAAAATTCGATTTCATCCTTTTTAATATCAAATCCAACCACAATAAATCCTTCAAAAGTGTATTTCATTGCATTGGAAATAAAATTGGTCAGTACTTGTCTGATTTTCTTTTCGTCGGCTTTAATAACCAAATTTATATACTGAGCCGGAATACTTTCACTTATAATAATTTCCTTTTTAAGGTTTAGATAGTTGAACATCTCCAGAATTTCATGAATAAAGGCCGCAGGTTTTAATTCATTGATATTCAGTACCATTTTTTCACTTTGAAGACGAGATAGAAGTATTACATCATCAATCAACGAGAGCAATTGATGGGAGCAACTACTAACTATTTCTGCATAAGAATTTTTATCTTCAGCATTGGCATCTTTCATTAAATCAGAAAATCCAATAATAGCATTCATCGGGGTTCGTATCTCATGGCTCATGTTATTAAGTAAGGCAGATTTAAGCATGCTATTTTCTTCAGCCCTCTCTTTTGCAAGGATCAATTCAGTATTTTTTTTCCTCCTCTCGGTAATATCATGGAAACACAATAGATAGGCAGGTTTGAGTTCCCAAAGTATGGGAACGATCTTCATTTCTACGTCACAAAGCACACCATCTTTTTTTATTATCAGGGTATCTTTCGGGCAGTCAGTTGAAACAGGAAAACCGAATGGAAAGCCGATAAAATCGACCTTACCTCTACCAAAAAGCATCTCATTGGCTGGGTTAACATAAAGGACAATACCGTTCGTATTCACAATTACAATTCCATCAGCATTAGTCTCCAACATTGCCGATAAATTTTTTTCAGAAGCAGCCAAAGCTTCTTTTGTCTGCCTTTGATCCTCTAATAATTTCTCAAGAAGCAATATTTTATCCTGCAAAACATTCAGCTGCTTCGTCAATTGCTCTAATGAAGAATCTGAATCATTCATAATATCCTAATTAATGCATTTAATTGCAGACTATTCAAATTTGCTACCAAATCATTTTCTTTTACAGAAAATTAATTACTATGAGGCATCAAATTTAATGCTAACAGGACCTTTTCCCTATTTGATAAGTCACCTACAATTTTCCTAATGGGTGCCGGGAGTTTTCTTATTAAGGTAGGGATAGCCATAATTTTATTTTCCTCTGCTAATTGAGGATGTTTGACTACGTCAATTACTTCCAGCTCAAAGATAGTTTTTGACTCCTGAGCAATAAGTTCTTTCAGATTTTTCAGCACCATCTCACTTGCAAGACTTGAACCTACAATAAAAAGTCTTAAGACGATTCTATTTTGAACACCATTTCTCATTTTCCAACAAATTAAAAGATTGGCAATGAATTATTTAATTCCAATCTCAGGATTAACCCTGAACAAATTTAAAGAATTACTTTGCAAGTTTAACTATACGAGGCCAATGAACTGTTACATAACTTTCATATTATTTTACATGTATCACGGCTCTGTGCAGGTGGATTAATGTGGCAGCCACATGTCAATAAGTAGAAGTATCAACGGTAGTGTCACCAAACTAACTATTGTGGAAACAAACACATTTGCAGTGGCAAGTTTATCGTCTGCTCCAAATATTTTTGCCATAATTACCACATTGGCCATGGCAGGCATTGAGGCTAATACAACCAGTACAGAAACAATGATCACGTCTATGCTACCTGGAAAGAAAGAGATTAATTTGGAAAATACGAGCAAAACCAGGACAGGGAGAAAGATCAATTTGGTGAAGGTGAAAATATAAACCTCCTTTTTGTTCAAATATCCTTTCATGTTTGTATAATACATCATCGATCCAATGTAAAGCATCGAAAGGTAAATTGTTGATTCGCCTAATCCGCCAAGAGATTTCATGAAAACCATCGGAAGTTTAATGGAGAAAAGAAACATCAGAAAACCAATTAGTACGGCAAAAGTATTAGGGTTCAGGATATGCCTTATATTTTGCCATACAGATAACTCTTTGCCCTGGTTAAGAATAATGACTCCGATCGTCCACACCAGTATGTTTGTAACGAACTGGTACATACCGGCATATAGCAAACCTTCCTCACCGTAAAGAGCCAGAATAAGTGGAAATCCAAGATAAACGATATTGCCAAAAACGCTATGTGCCTTGAAAATAGAGGCTTCACCCTTTCTCATCCTTAAAAATTTGGTGATGACCCAACTTACGAGCAGCATCAATAACATCATAAAAAAGGTCGATAAAATAAGGTGCAAACTGTTGGTGAGCAATCTTGGAGTGATAGTCAGTTTACTAAAATTGCACAAAAGCATTAAAGGAAGAGTAATATTAAAGATCACATTAGCAAGCATATCCTTGGAATTAATTGTAATAACCCCCAGTTTGGAAGTAATAATTCCGAGAATAATAAGAATCCCTAAAATAAATATTTGAGTGAAAACAATATCTATATGCATCTGCAAAATGTGATCAAAAGAATTATGGATGGCAAAAGTAGAAATTGTTATCCAAAAATAGAGGCAACTTCTAAGATATGCTATAAAAACAAGAGGTTAAACAATTGTTAACTAATTATCAAAAATTTAATTCTTACTACAAAATCCATGCAAGCCTATTTTATTTTAAAAATTATTTTAGATCTTTGATTTAAGATGAACCTTTTAAAAATTAACGTTATGAAAAAGTTATTAGTGACATTATCTGTTGTTTTATGTTTATCAGTAGCAACAATTGCGCAGAACACCTTTAACCAAGGAGACAAAGTTATTAATCTTGGAATTGGATTTGGAAGCACGCTTTATACCGGTTCCTACTATACAAACAAAACCCCGCCTATCTCCGGAGCTTTTGAGATTGGCATTAAAGACAACCTGTTTGATGATAAAAGCTCAATCGGTATCGGTGGATATCTGGGTTATACCGGTGCAAAATGGGAACAATCGGGCTACGGATGGAAATATTCCAACATTATTTTAGGTGCACGCGGTGCATTACATTATCAGTTGATCGACAACTTAGACACTTATACCGGATTGATGGTTGGGTATAACATGGTTAGCTCATCTGCTATAGGTTCGGGTGCTTATGGAGGTAGTACGGCGTTGGGCAGTGGTCTTAGGGCTTCCTGGTTCCTGGGTGGCAGGTATTATTTCACCGAAAAAGTCGCAGGATTGCTTGAACTTGGTTATGGCGTTTCCTACCTCAATTTAGGAATTGCCTTTAAATTGTAAGCGTTTTTTTAGATTTCGGATAAAGAAATAAGGTGTCTGAAAGACCTATTTAACAGCAAAGATCGCGAAGAAAACCTCTGAAGCAGCAGAGTTGGGTTATTGTGCTGTGTTTCATTGTGTAATTCTTAGCGAACTTTGCGGTTAAATGGAGTTAGCTTTTGAGATAACCTCTTCTCCGTTCACCGTGGATGGTCAATTTGTAGTAACAATTTACAGATGGTCAATAACCGGATGCGGTCGATAAAGTTCTTCCAGAATTGCAATTTCATATTGCGATAACTTTAAAGATAAAGCAGCAACGGCATCTTCTAAATGCCCTGGTTTGCTTGCGCCTATGATTGGGGAAGTAATCCCCGGTTTACTCAACATCCAGGCTAATGCCATCTGAGCATCGGGTAATTCCTTTTGAATTGATAGCTCGGAAAGCCTGTTTATAATATCAAAATCAGAATCCTCACTATACAGTTTTTTTCCAAATTCGTCCGTCTTAGCACGGATGGTTTCGTTTCTTTCTTTGGATCTTTTTCCGGTAAGTAATCCGCGAGCTAAAGGAGACCAGGGAATTACCGCAATTTTCTGATCCATGCATAATGGAATCATTTCTCTTTCCTCTTCACGATAAATCAGATTATAATGTGGCTGCATGGAAACGAAGCGGGTCCAACCATGAAGATCGGCCGTATACAATGCCTGGGCAAACTGCCAGCTGTACATCGATGAAGCCCCTATGTATCGGGCCTTACCAGCTTTAACAACATCGTGAAGTGCCTCCATCGTTTCCTCGATAGGAGTCTCATAGTCCCAGCGATGGATCTGATAAAGATCCACATAATCCGTCTTTAGCCGCTTCAGACTCTTGTCAATTGAACTCATAATATGTTTGCGGGATAGTCCTCTGTCATTTGGATCCTGGCTCATCGGATTAAATACTTTGGTGGCAATTACCACCTCATCCCGATTTGCAAAGTCTCTCAGTGCACTGCCAACAATTTCTTCACTTGCACCATACGAGTACATATCCGCAGTATCAAAAAAATTAATCCCCAACTCAAGAGCCTTCTGGATAAATGGTCTGCTCTCAGCTTCGCTCAAGGCCCATGGCCATCTTTCTGATGGTCCGCCGTAGGTCATTGTTCCCAGACATAAACGGGAAACTTTGATTCCTGTATTTCCAAATCTTATGTATTCCATAATTTTAGCTATTGTAATTTTGAAACATTCGGACAATTATTTTTTAATTTAAAACGAAATTACGATTCCTTTTTACAATATTCTCACCCGAAGAATCCTTCCTGATAATATTTGTCAATTGAAATTACACAGCAACGCTGATTAAGTTTTGCAGTAATTACAAGTTCGAATAGTATCCCTGAATAATAGTACACCTCTGGTATCTAAACAATCTGTATATCATATATTTACAAACAAATCCAAAAATAAATTCCTATTATATTTAATTGGATTCATTCCAAATTTTAACAAAAAAAGGGCATTTCGTTGAAATCACAAAACAAAATTAGCTGAAAAGTGTCATCTATGTAATTTATTACAATTTCAATTATGATACCCGCCTTTCAATGTAGTCAAATAATCCCTTACCCGACTTTAGTGAAAGGTTCAAATGCTGCTAAAAATCCAATATGAAAATGAAAAAAATTTCATTGCTGATCGTCCTGCTAATTACCCTTACACAATTAGTCCAGAGCCAGCCAAAAAGTTATGTTGTTCCCCTTGGAGTATTGTATCTCGACGCCAGTTCTGCTCCATATAATCAGGTAAAAGGAGGTGATACCCTCTATTTCCAGGCCGGTAACAGGGATTACTTATGTCTCAAAAATTTCAAGGGACTTGCAGGAAATCCAATTGTTATAACAAATTCAGGCGGCAGCATTGTAATTAATACAACCAACTATTATGGTATGTCAATTCAGAATTGCCGATTTCTTAAAATAACGGGCACCGGATTTCGCGGAATGCAATACGGACTTGATATTCAACGTGTCTCAAATGGCTCCGGACTTGGAATTGGCTATTTAAGTTCAGATATTGAGATTGACCACGTATCTATTCAAAACACACTTTACAGTGGAATCAGTTACAAAACAGATCCTGATTGTACACCCGAATCCCAACGAGATAAATTTACTCAGTACAATACAATTATCCATGATAATTACATTGCTTACTCCGGGAATGAAGGGATGTATATAGGAAGCACTAAATATGGAGGACAAACAGTAACCTGCAACGGTAAAGATGCCCTGCTTATGCCCAGTATCCTGGATGGCGTTAAAATATACAATAATATCGTCAAATATTCCGGTTGGGACGGGATACAGGTTAGTTCAGCTTCAAGAAATTGTCAGATTTACAACAATACTGTATTGTTTGACAGTCAGGCTGGTCTGGAGTCTCAGATGTCAGGTATTATCATTGGCGGCGGAACAAAAGCCGATTGTTACAACAACTACATAAGCGATGGGAAAGGTGTTGGGATCGAGTGTCACGGATTAGGTGGAACACGAATATTCAATAATATCATCGTTAATCCGGGTTTGACTTATTTTCCAGGTGATTTTAACAAACCAAAACATGGTATGTATTTTTCGGATATTTCAGTACAAAAAGATTCTTCCTTTTATATTTTCAACAATAATATCATCAATCCAAAATCGGATGGAATAAGGTTCTCCTGCATCGTTGGTAAAGGAAATATGATCTCCTCCAACGTGATTATTAACCCTGGAAACTTTGACTATTACCAAAATGGTAACACAAGTTATAAAGGGATTGATTCTTATGTTATGATTCAGAGTTCTGCCACCAATGTTACCCTAACAAATAATTATTTCCAAAGAACCGGATCCTTGGCAGGCTTCGCTTCTCAAAGGATGCATGAAATTGTTGATTTTGCTTTGACTTCAGGCTCTCCGCTTATTGATGCGGCAGATACAAACCCAAAAGCATCTGCTACATTTGATTTTTCTAACAATCCACGGCCATCCGGAATTAGGTCAGATGTTGGAGCGCACGAATTCAAGGGAGCTCAGGTGGTCTTTAACGGAGGCACAATTGCCTCCTCTCAATTCTTATGTACGGGCAATGCGCCGGTTGCATTTACCAGTCTCACAGTCCCAGTTGGCTATTCCGGTTCACTCGAATACAAATGGCAAATATCAACTTCTGGCGCTTCAGGTGGTTTCAGTGATATTGCAGGTAGTAATACGCCAGTTTATGCTCCCGGTGTCTTAGCTTCCACAACCTGGTACAGACGATTGGCCAAAGTAACTTCAATGACCGACTGGACAAATGCGGCTATTTCCAACGTCGTAAGCATTACGATTAATTCTGTTCCTTCCGCTATTGCTGGAGCAGACAGAGCAATTCCTCAGAATACAAATACTCAACTTGGTACAGCTGCCGTACCCGGAAACACCTACAAATGGACCTCATCCCCAGCCGGATTCTCTTCCACTCTGGCCAATCCAACAGTTGCACCCTTGCTTAACACCACCTATACTCTTGTTGAAACCAATGCTGCCGGATGTACCAATACCCATAATGTTGTTGTGACAGTATCAACAATCCAACTTCCTGCTGCCAATGCAGGCACAGAAAAATCCGTCTGCCTATATTCAAGCGCTCAAATCGGTGCGGCTGCCGTAACCGGAAGCACCTATAATTGGACTTCATCCCCGGCAGGATTTACTTCTACGCTATCTAATCCAACGGTAACGCCTTTGGTTACTACAACCTACACGCTTGTTGAAACTTGCACTGCAACCGGTGCAAAAAATAGTCACAGCGTGATGGTAACGGTGAACCCAAGACCTGCAGTTCCGGCTCCGATCGGTGGTATTAATACTGTAAGTGTTGGAAATACAACCACTTTAACTGAAAGTACGATCGGAGGTGAATGGAACAGTTCCTCCTCTTCGATAGCTACGATAAGTACTACCGGAGTCCTCAAGGGGATTGGCTCCGGCACAGCAACAATCTATTATACCGTAACCAATTCAAGCGGTTGCAGCAACAGTGTAAATACCATTGTCACAGTAAATGCTGCTCCTGCCATTCCTGGAAATTTTACGACCTATTCAACAAGTGTTAAACTCGGACAGTCAAATATCGTCTATGCAGTTCCTTATGTTGCAGGAGTAACCTACGTTTGGAATTGGTCTGGTAGAGGGGTAACTTTTAAAGGTTCCGGAAATTCTGTTCTGGTAAGCTTCTCGACCACAGCCTCTTCCGGTACTCTTAGCGTAAAGGCCGTTAATAGTTATGGTGCAAGTCCTGAAAGATCAATTGTCGTCTTATCCTATAAAGGAGCGGTTTTATCTGGTGAAGGTACTGCCTTAGACACTGCTGTCCAATTGCAAAGTGGTTCAATTGCAAACATCGATATCAATAGCTCCAAGAATGAACTAACGATTTATCCAAATCCTACCAGAGGATCAGCTACTTTTGAATTCCAAATCAACGAAGATGCCAGGGTAACACTGGACATTTTTTCAGTAACAGGGCAACGAGTTGCAGAAATTTTGAATTCCAATATCGAGGCAGGAATCAGGCATACTATACCGTTTGATCGAGCTCTTACGCCTGGAATTTATCCTTGCATCTTGCGATGGAAAGGACAGATGATTTCCACAAAACTGATGGTTATAAGATAGATACTATTGAAAAAGGAGACTATTTCAAAAATTCATAAGACTTTTGAAATAGTCTCCTTTTCTATGCTAAAATTTTTCGAACACTCCCAATCCAAATAAGGCAAAATCATACTTAACCGGATCCTCTTTGTCCATCAATCGCAATTGAAAATCCAGCTCGGCTAGGGCTTTTGAATCATTCTGGGATCTTGATAAAAGTCCTAGTTTTCTGGCCACACTACCAGAATGCACGTCCAATGGACAAGAGAGCTGACGTGGCATAATGCTGTCCCAAATTCCAAAATCCACACCTCGATTATCCTTTCGAACCATCCACCGGAGGTACATGTTGATGGAGATAATTAGGGTAGTTAATCAAAATTGATTAATTCGCTCTTATTCAGCCTAATAATATTATTGCTGCTTTCTATCTTCTCAAATCCAACAAGATTTTTAGGTACTTCTCTATTGGGATATAAGTATTTATATAAATCAATATCATCAGCCAACTCCTCTCCATTCATTGCTTCCTTATTGTATCGAGTTAACCCATACCAAGTCATTGCATCATATTTTGTCATAAATCCTAAAGATTCGTCAAAATCACGATATTTAATAATAATTATGAAAACTGCATTCTTTTCATCTTTAAGATGTCCGATAGTTATTTTTTCAACTAATGAATGAACTGCCTTCCTTATTGATTCAAAATCAGCATTGATATTGAAATCATCAATTAATTGCTTCACCCTATTTTTCCTATTATCTGATTCATTTAATACAATTTTATTCTCCAATGCAGTTATATCCTCAACGAGGAATTCTTTCGTACTCTTAGATTTTTTAAGTTCTTCTAATATAACAGGATCATCCTCTAGGTCTGGGTTGAGCAAACGCCTATAAATCAGACTTATTGTAGCACTAATTTTTGTTAGTGATTTCCTTTTCTTATATAGTTGCTGTTTCAAGCTATCTGTCTCGTTGGTGTCAACAGAAATATTAGTGAGATAATCTCGTAGTTCCTTTGATTCAAATAAATGCCTAATTATAAATGTTTCAATTTTAGGAATATTAATGCCTCTGCTTTCAGTACAGGTTGGATTTGGCTGTCTTACACCTTTACACTTGTAGGCTCTGTCACTACCTTTTAATCGCTTCTTTCCACGAAGTTCCATTCCACAATTTCCACAAAACATTAAGCCATTTAATAAATAATGATACTCATTTTTGCGACCAACATTCTTCTTATTTTTTACAATATTCTTGTTTGTCTTATCCCATAAATCAGCTTCAATTATTGCAGGAATGTCAATTACTAAGTCATTCCATTTTCGTTTTCCTTTGTAAATACTATTGGTTATTAGATCATATATGACATTTCCACGCCATATAACTTTGCTTTTGTCATAGGTCGTAATATTACCAGTTAATTTATCTTTTCTTCGAATTTTACCATCAAACCTATTAAATTTGCATGGAACTCCTTCAGAATTCAAAATTTTGGCTATCGTATAAGTGCCAATTCCATCAAGAGAAAGTGAAAATATTTTCCTTACAACTTTTGCTTCTTCTTCATTTATTTCATAATAGCCTTTTTCTCCTCTTTGGTATCCATAAGCTGTCATGCCATGTGTTTTGCCTTCCTTTGCATTTAATTCATCTGCCAACTTTGTTTTTTGCGATGTTAAAGCTGCATAAAATGAGTTGCTTAGGGAAACCAATCCTGTGAAAAATCTATTTTGTGGTACATCTAAATCACAGTATTCGCCTGAAGGATAATAATCACATTCCGCTTTTAGTACAACGCCTACGAAGAAATTCCATATATCGTTATTCCGTTCAATTCTTGACTGATCAATACAATAAACTGCATGTATCTCACCTTTTCTAATATGATACAGCATTTCAGCAAACTGAGGTCTATCCTTTATATCATCCTTTGTACCACTAATACCTTCATCTACAAAAAACTGATGCTCCCAACCCTTTATTTGAGCAAATTTAACTCCAAGCATCTTCTGGGTTGGAATAGATTTGTCTTGACCTTCTTTCTTGTTTTTACTGGTTCGACAATAGATTGCAAGCATATTCCTTTGTTTAAATATTACACATGCAAAGATAGGTATATTCGGTTAATTAAGATGGTATATATAAATTTAATGCAATAGTAAAATCGGTTATTCTGTAAACGAATCAATTACCCCACTCCAATTATTTAGATAACTACTGTAATCCATTTCACCACCATCAGCCATGCGACCATTAATAAAGTACCATTCACCTTCGATTGATATATTTGTTGCATCATAAACGCTTCTGTTTGGCATGAGCCATAGCGCTAATTCAGCTTTTTTCGTACTTACAGGAATATGATTCTGATTTTTAAATCTACTACGTAAAACCTCATCAGAGACAATAACAAATTCGATATTTTTTTCAACTGAATCAAGAAGTGCGAACACATAGAAGTTAATCTTATCATGCCATTTGGGAATGGTGAAATTAAAATGACCAATACCATTAATTTTATTATTGTTTCGACTTCCGTGAGCTTCTGGATTAATCTTTGTTGAGCAAATTAATTCAACAGCTACAATTCTGCTACTATCTTCACCATGTATCAGAATGAAATGATTATTTTTTTGGATATAGAGACTTAGATCATTCTCTTTTAATGCCTGTATAAAGGCGTTTTTAAAGACTTCTTTGGTTAATAGCATAGAACTCCTATTATAATTTAGAGTGGTAAAATTGTCGAATATTTATGTAATAATGGGCTTTTGGTAAATCTGCAAATAGCCTTACTCATATTTTACAATCCAAATTAAAAAATTTTATAATTTTTTATAATTCAGATATTTACAGTTGATTAAATTTTTTTTCGATTTTTTTGACTGGTCAAGAGATATTGACGAAATGGAATTTCATGAGATAAAACTCAGGCTTGACCCCAAGGTATATGAAGCTACCGCCCCCCTATCCCCCCTAACGGATGGATACCTTCTTGGACATTGATTGTACAGTAAAAATGCTCAATTTTATGCTAATTCTGCCATATAAATCTGCTGGTATTTATCTTTGGTGGGTTAATATAATCCGCATCTAAATATAAACGATATGAAGAAATCAACACCCTGTGAAAGCACTCACAAAAAACCCAAGTTCTTTGGACATCAGCTACCTAATGGTTCAAGAACAGGACAAGCTCTGGACAGCCCAATAAAAATACTTGTCTCTGAAAAATATGTTGAAGCAGAAGTGAAAGTAATCACTACTTTTTTAAGCATTTACGATACAGTTGCTTGGGATGTAATCGACAATCACATTGAAACTGTTGGGGACAAGAAAATTGATTGTTATGAGATTCAGGTAAGTGATTGGAACGATAGCTCAAAAGAAGATTGGACTATTAGATTCTATTTTGACATAACTGACTGCATATAAACATCTGATTATCAATCGTAATTTAATATGTCTTTATGATTTGTGAAGATCGAATGCTTGGTTAATATTTGGATTATTTTGTGGGATTAAATATTGGTGAAGTCATACTAATTTTAATTCCAATATTACTTTTATTTTAATAATTTTGAATATATCAAAAATTTGTTCAAAAACCCAGTCAATCCTTGCTTTTTTGTAGGGTAGTAATAATAAGATCAAAATAACCGACTAACCAATGAAATTAATTAACAATCAGGATTCTAAGTTAATAGATGAGTTAATCTCTGTACTTAACGCAAATTCAGAAGTTTTTATTGCCACCGATTACATTTCTATTAATAGTTTTTTTGAACTGGCAGAAAAATTGAAAACTGTAAAGAGCATCAAAATCCTGTTGAATAATAATGTTGATAGGGATGCTCGTTTCTCTTATGATCCTTCAGAAGCAATCTCATATTTCGACTTAAAATCAAAATTCAAAGCTGATACAGCATACAAACTGGTTAAAGAAAAGTGTCAGGTAAGACATGGAAATGTAGGTGGACAAAAATTTATCTTGGTTAAGAATACAGACCAAACCCATTGTTTTTCAATAGTTCCACAAGACCTCAACACAACCACTTTAGGTCTGAAAATTTCTGATACACCTATTATCATGACCTATTTCGATGATATTGGCGAACAATACCTAAAGCTGTTCGACACCTTCTGGAATATCAGCTATAAAGAGTTGAAAGACGTGTTGCTTAATTTGATTTCTAATGCAAGCAATTATTATTCACCTGATTATATATACAAATACACACTTTACAACCTATTTCAGAATAACACTATTAATGAGGAAAATGAAAATAGGATTAATAAGATTGGTTTTAAAAAAACACAAATCTGGAATCTACTTTATAATTTTCAACGTGATGCTGTTTTAGGTGCAATAGATAAGATTGAATCATTTGGTGGTTGTATTATCGCTGATTCTGTTGGACTTGGTAAAACCTTTGAAGCACTTGCAATTATGAAATATTACCAGATGCGAAATGATCGTGTTCTGGTTCTTTGCCCAAAAAAATTAAGAGAAAACTGGTTGATTTATTCTCAGAATGATAAGCTAAATATACTTAGTGCAGACCGATTTAATTTTGACGTATTAAATCACACCGACTTATCAAGAACTAATGGTAATTCTGGACATATCAACCTTTCAACAATAAACTGGGGCAATTACGATCTGATTGTCATTGATGAATCACATAATTTTAGGAATAATAACCCTAGTAGGAATACAGTTACACGTTACCAAAGATTAATGAATGATATAATTAAAACAGGTGTAAAAACTAAGGTTTTGATGCTTTCTGCAACACCTGTTAATACTAGGATGAATGATATTAAAAATCAAATATCGTTCATCACTGAACAAGTAGATTCTGCATTAATTGATCATGGAATTATCAGTATTGAACAAACTTTAAGAAAAGCGCAAACAAGGTTTACGCAGTGGTTAAGAGCAAATGCAGCAACCAATAATAGTCGTGATTTATTGATTGATTCTTTAGATGGATCATATTTTAAGTTACTCGATTTATTAACTATTGCTAGGTCACGAAAGCACATTACAAAATATTATGACGTAAGTGATATTGGAAAATTTCCATCCAGATTAGACCCAATAAACATTCATTCAGACTTTGATAAAAATGATGTATTTAAGTCTATGGATCGTATTAACGATGAGTTAAATGCGTTAAATCTTGGATTTTATTCGCCACTATCTTATGTACGTGATGATAAAAAAGCATCGTACGAAACTAAATACGATTTTACCACATCAAAGGGTAGTATTTTCAAGCAGGTTGAACGTGAAAGCAGTTTGATACACCTGATGAGAGTAAATCTGTTAAAACGTCTTGAAAGCTCAATACATTCATTCAGATTAACACTTCAGCAACTTCTTAACCAAATTGATTCAATGCTCGAAAAGATTCAAAAGGCAAGTAAAATCGACTTTTTTGATGAAGAATTAGACATCAATAAAATTGAAGTGGATGATGAAGAACTGGTTGATTTAATGGCAGGTGGAAAGGTCAAAGTTTTGCTTCAGGATATGGATTTAATCCGATGCAAAGAAGATTTGATGGATGATAAAAAGCGTTTGGAAAATTTGCTGCACCAAGCCTCTGTTGTTGATGTATCAAGGGATGCCAAGCTAAATGATTTAAAGAAATTGATTGCCAATAAAATCTCGAATAACATTAATCCAAACAACAATAAGGTTATCGTTTTTTCTGCTTTTACCGATACAGTAAAATATCTCTACCAAGAGTTACAAGACTGGTTGCATGATTCTTATGGATTGTATTCAGCTTTAGTTATGGGTGGTGAGAGTAATAAAACAAATTTAGATGGTTGTAAAACAGATTTGAATTCGATTTTGATAAACTTTTCACCGATTTCGAAAAAGCGTGAGATAATTTTCCCCAAGGCGACACAGGTAATTGATATTTTATTTTGTTCCGATTGTATTTCTGAAGGACAAAACCTTCAGGATTGTGATTTCTTAGTAAATTACGATATTCATTGGAATCCAGTAAGAATTATTCAGCGATTTGGTAGGATCGACCGAATTGGTTCTAAAAATGAAAAGATTCAATTGGTTAACTTCTTTCCTAATCTGGCACTTGACACCTACATTGATTTAATTAGCAGAGTAAAAGGACGAATGCAAATTTTGGATGTTTCAGCAACTGGTGACGACAATATTATTGAAGAAACAACCGCACAGCATCATGATCTGGAATATCGGAAAAGGCAGCTATTACAGCTTCAGAATAAGGTTCTTGATTTGGAAGATATTGAAGGGGGAATCAGTATAACCGACTTGACATTTAATGATTTTAAAATTGATGTTGACCGATTGACCAAAATTGAAAAAGAAGCCTTTAACTATGCACCAAAATCAATTTTTGGTATTACCGAGAGTAATCTGGATGATGCACCGAAGGGCGTAATTTTTTGTATCAAAAATTTGGAGGGCGAAATAAATCCAAATATCTCTCCAAGTGCAGTTTATCCATACAACCTTTGCTATATCAACGAAAACGAAGAAATATTTGTTCCAGTAAATAATCCAAAGAAGTGTCTGGACTTTTATAAAAAACTATGTTTGGGGCAAACTGAGTTGATTCAACCGCTAATTGAATTGTTTGAAAAGGAAACTAAGACTAGCCGAAACATGTTGAAATATATATCATTACTCCAAAATGTGATTCACCACATAAGAGGGGTTGAAGATGAATCAGGATCAGATTCATTAGCGTATCCTGGTGGAACAAATCTGCACAAATCGTTTAAACACGATTCGTTTGAAATAATAAGTTACCTCATCGTGAAATAATGACTAACTGGATACTGGAAATATTGCAATTACCAGAATCATGCTTGGTTGACAAAAAAATTGCAAAGAATTTCTTTAAGCGAAATTTTGATTTAACAACGAGTGAAAAATTGATGCTGGAAGATTTTTCAACCGTTGTTGGAATAAATTGGCTTGCATCCATTAGCCCTAAAAATTCAAACATCCCTTCAATTTTAAACCCTTACAGCACCTTTGAAGAAATACAAATAATTGCTATACAGACAACTAATCAGAATTTCAATAAATATAAAACCAAGCTTGCTGAAATTATCCAGAAGTATATTCCATATCATATTTTATTAATCGTTTATTGTGATAATAAGCTGATATTCAATACCTGCACCAAAAGAATTAATATCAATGATTCGAATAAGCGTGTAATGGATTTAATGTTGTTTACTGAAGAAATTTCAAAGAAAGAACCAACATCAAAAAATTCAACGTTCCTGATTAGCCTAAACTATGTTAATCAGGATAAACCGAATTTAAAAGTTTTATACGACAGCTATATTCAGAAGTTGGTAGCTTTGCAAACATCTGAAATAACAGGGGAATTTGCACCTAGGACAATCGAACGCACTATTCAGGATGTTGAACGCATGGAGCAAATAAACCTGCTTAAAAGTGAAATTGTACAGCTTCAGAATAAGACTAAAAAGGAATCACAATTGAATAAACGTGTTGAATTGAACACGTTTATATATTTGAAGAAACAACAAATTGAATCAATTAAAAATATTATAACTGCACTATAATGGAAAAAGTAACCCAAGGACATCCAATGACCCAAAGTCCTGATTTTGTTAAAGAAAATATTGAGTTATTAAAATCACTGTTTCCAACCATTGTAAAAGAGGGTAGCATTGATCTGGAAGAGTTACAGGCATTGTTGGGTGATGAAATTGAAACTGATGAAGAATATTACCGATTTACCTGGGCAGGAAAGAGTTTAGCACGCAAGGAAGCAAATAAGCCAAGCACCGCAACCTTACGACCTAATAAAGCTGATAGTAAGGATTGGGATACTACTCAGAATATTTTCATTGAAGGTGACAATTTAGAAGTATTAAAACTACTCCAAAAGAGTTACACAGGAAAGATTAAAATGATGTATTTCGACCCACCATACAATACTGGAAAAGATTTTATTTACAAGGATAATTATGCAGATAATTTGAGTAATTACCTTTCATTAACAGGTCAGCTAGATGATTCAGGGAAACGAATTAGTACAAATAGTGATAGTGATGGTCGTTATCATAGTAATTGGTTGAATATGATGTATCCTAGATTGAAACTTGCTAGGAATTTACTGACAGATGATGGAGCTATATTTATTTCAATTGATGATAATGAAGTAACTAATTTGTGTAAAATTTGTGATGAGATTTATGGTGAAGAAAATTTTGTGGCGAATATTACTGTTAAAGCAAATCCACGTGGCAGACAGTCTGACAATTTTATTGCAACACTACATGATAGTCTAATTTGCTATTCGAAAAATATAAATTCATTAGAATTAAATGGCTTGCCTCTTACTAGTGAGGATATTGAAGATTTTGATCAGACTGATGAAGATGGTAAACTATGGCGCGAATTGGGTTTAAGGCAAAGGGGGTCAGCTTCTCTCAGAGAGGAACGACCAGATATGTTTTTCCCAATTTATGTTAATCCAGACAATAATTCTGTAAGTGTAACTAAAAGTCGTGAAAATTCAATTGAAGTACTTCCAAGAAAATCTGATGGAAGAGATGGTCGATGGATGTGGGGGTTTAATAAAACCCAAAATGAAATTACCAGAGTATATGCAAGATTAATTAAGAGAAGAAATGAATATGATATTTTTATCAAAGATTATCTGGAAAGGAACGATTCTATTAGAACAAAAAAACCAAAATCAATTTGGCTGGATAAAGATGTTAATACTGAAGCTGGCGGAAAATTATTAAAATCTTTCTTTCCTGAATCAAGCTTTCCATACCCTAAGCCAACTGGTTTATTGATGAAAATTATTCAAATAGCTTCATCTAATGATTCTATTATTCTTGATTTTTTTGCTGGTTCTGCGACAACAGCACATAGTGTCATGTTAAAAAACTCTGAGGATAATAGTAATCGTAAATTTATCTGTGTTCAACTACCAGAACCAATTGATGAAAATAGTGATGCCTTTAAGGCTGATTATAAGACTATTGCAGAAATATCAAAAGAACGTATTCGTAGGGCTGGCGAAAAGATAAAATCTGAAATGCCTAATGATCTATTTTCAGGGCAAAATAGATCATTAGATATTGGTTTTAAGGCGTTTAAACTGGACACTTCAAATATTAATGCGTGGGATGGTAATCCAGAAAATTTACAAGCTAATTTATTTAATGCTGGAAGCAACATTAAAGAAAACCGAACAGAAGAAGATGTTTTATTTGAAATCCTATTGAAAAATGGATTGGATTTGGCTCAACCCATCGAGCAGAAAGTTTTTGCTGGTAAAAATGTATTCAATATTGGGTTAGGAACATTATTTATTTGTTTAGCTGATGGTGTAACAACCGATGTTGCCGAAGGTATTGGTAAATGGAAACTGGAACTTGAACCAGCTACATGCAAGGTTATTTTCAAAGACAATGGTTTTACCGATGTAGAAAAAACCAACTCCATGCAAATTTTAAAACGTTATGGTATCGAAGAAGTTAATACGATTTAAGCTGAAGTATTATGAAGATTAAATTTGATAATAACCTCTCGTACCAAAATGATGCAATTGAAGCAGTTGTAGATGTTTTTAATGGTCAGGAATCCTGTAACTCCAATTTTACTGTTTATTCACCTGAATTTCTTGCCAGCCAACATTTGTTGGATTACAATCAAATTGGTTTTGCAAACAAATTGCAATTAACAGAGGGTCAAATACTTGAAAACATTCAATACATTCAATTAAAGAATGGGTTGAAACCATCTATTCGTGAAGAGATTGATATTAAGCATCTTGATCTTAGCGTAGAGATGGAAACAGGTACAGGTAAGACATATATCTATTTGAAATCAATTATGGAAATGAACCGAAAATATGGGTTCACAAAATTTATTATAGTTGTACCATCCATACCTATTAAGGAAGGTGTATATAAAAGTTTGCAAATAACTGAAGGTCACTTTAAAGAGCATTTCAATAACGTTAATTACAAGTATTTCATTTACGATAGTACAAAGCTAAATGAAATCAGGGATTTTGCAGTGAATGATCAATTGCAAATCATGGTAATCAATATTCAGGCGTTTAATAAAGATATTGATGATTCAACAAGTACGACTAACCGAATATTGCTGAATTACAACGATAAATTGGGTTATAAGCCAATTTCTTTGATTCAGGATACCAGACCTATTATTATCGTAGATGAGCCGCAAAAAGTGCTGAATAGTGCCTTGGGGAAGAAATCAATTAAGAACCTAAAACCACTTACAATTATTCGCTATTCAGCAACACACCGAGAAAAATTGAATATGCTTTATAAGCTGGATGCTGTTGATGCTTATAACAAACAACTAGTAAAACAAATTGAAGTTGCATCATTAAAAATTGAAGGTGAAGCAAAATCAGGAGCGTATTTAAAATTAGTTTCAGTTTCGAATAAAAATGGAATCACAGCTAAACTTGAATTGGATGTTCGTGATAAAAGCGGTAAAAGCAAAAAAGCCAATAAGGATGTTCGTGCTGGTGACGATTTAGAAATGATTACAAAGCTAGGTGAATATGAGAATTTGATGATTCGCCACATCTACACAGCCGAGGGCAATCAATACGTTGAGTTCACGAACGACATGGAACTAAAGGTTGGTGAAATGCTTGGTTCAGTAGATGATTTATTGATTAAGCGATTACAAATTCAAAAAACCATTGAAGAACATCTGGATAAAGAATTGGTATTGAATCCGAAAGGAATCAAGGTACTGAGCCTATTTTTTATTGATAAGGTCAGCAACTACCGAATTTATGATAGTGAAGGAATTGCACAGAATGGTAGATATGCCGAAATTTTTGAAGAAGAATACAAGCGAATAATAAAACGATCAAAATATAAAACACTATTTGAGGGTATTCGTGATATTGAAGCAGAAGCAAATGAAATTCATAATGGTTATTTTTCAATAGACAAAAAACCTAAAGCCAGCAACACCAAAGAAAAATTCGAATATTATAAAGATTCAACTGAAAGGTCAAATGATGAAGATACTTATAGTCTCATTATGAAGGACAAAGAAAAATTACTCAGTTTTGAATCAAAATTACGTTTTATCTTTTCACATACCGCTTTACGTGAAGGCTGGGATAATCCAAATGTTTTCCAGATATGTACTTTAAAAGAAAGTGGTGCATCCGATATTTCCAGACGACAAGAAATTGGTAGAGGTTTACGATTATGTGTTAACCAAGAAGGTGAACGTGTTTATGGTTTTGATGTAAACACGCTTACAGTAATGGCTAGTGAATCATACGAAGATTTCGTAAAGAATTTACAGACTGAAATCGAAACTGAAACTGGAATTTTATTTGGTGTAATTCAACCACATAGTTTCAGCAATATTACTGTTGAAATGGATGGTAGTGAACCGATATTCTTAGGACATAAGGAATCAAATGATATTTATTTTTTCCTTCAGATGAATGGTTATCTGGACAATAAAGGAAAAATCAATGATAAGCTGAAAGTTGATCTTAAAGCAAATAAAGTTGATCTACCAGAACATTTGCCAGAACATGTAAAGGCACAAATTATTAATACGATTAAACATGCAGCAGGGAAACTGGAAATTAAACGAACTGATGATAAGCAAGTTATTAAAGTTAAAGAAGCAATACTGTTAAGCGATGATTTTAAGGAACTTTGGGAACGTGTTAAATTTAGAACTACATATTCAGTAAAATTTGATTCTGATAAGTTAATTCAGGCATGTATCAGAAATATCAACGACAGATTAATTATTAGTCGTGGTAAACTCACTTATACCACAAACACATTGGAAATTACTGAAGGTGGTGTTTCTGCTTCCAATGAAGGGAATGTAACTTATAGCACTATTAACCATGAAGTCCAGATGCTTCCTGATATTGTTACATATCTTCAAAATGAAACCAATTTAACCAGAAAATCCATAGTGAATATATTGTTAGGATGCCACAACCTGAAATATTTTAAAGTCAATCCACAGAAATACATTGAAGGTTGCATTGATATTATCAACGAGCAGATGCGATTGCATATTATTGATGGAATTGTTTACAAGAAAATTGGCGACCACGAATTTTATAGTCAGGAATTATTCCAGAATGAAGAACTGATTGGTTATTTGAAAAGCAACATGCAAGCCAGTAATAAATCACCTTTTGAATATGTGGTTTACGATAGCCTTATTGAATCCGATTTAGCAAAAGAATTTGAACGAAATGAAAACATTAAGGTATATGTGAAGTTGCCAAACTGGTTTAAAATTGATACACCGCTTGGCACTTACAATCCTGATTGGGCAGTATTGTTTGAAAAGGATAATGAAGAAAAATTGTTCTTCGTTGTTGAAAGCAAAGGTACGTTAGGCTTGGAATTTTTGCGACCAGCAGAAATTGGAAAGATTGAATGTGGTAAAAAGCATTTCAAGGAACTAGCTGAACAATCAGGCAGCAATATCAGTCTTGAATTTGTTAGTAACATGGACGATTTTGTGAATGTGGCTTTAAGATAGTAAATAAAATTAGTATAATAATATAATAATCAGCATGATAGACCTAGTAGTTTTAAAAGCAGTAATTGATAAACTTCCAATATCAGGAGATATTGTAAAAGTAATTGAATTTAATAAGGTTATTTATGAAAGTGAACGTGAACTACCTATCAACACAAAAACAAAATTATCAATAGGTGATAAAGTTAGATGTGTTACACATGAATTTAATTCAGAAAAAGATGAACTTTTCATCGGTCTTGATCATTATACTCCATCAGGTCTTGATTGGTATGATACAATATTAGATTCCGAATTGATTAGAGTACAAAGACATCTCAAACTGGATAAGCTTGGATTGATTCGTATGGAGACAACTTAAATGTATTTTTCAAATTTTGATTTAAAATTCATCTGGAAGATATTCTTTATATTTTGTTCTTAGATAATTTAAGCCTACCTCATTATCTTCTAGTGTAATATTCAATTTGTCTTTAATGAACTCATGTCTTAATTTTGCTTCAGAAATAATTTTCCCCCAATTATAGATAAATACATCAAAGTTGTCACCTTCAGAGACATGACCATATTTTCTATTTCTTTGATTAATATGTGGTTCAAGTTCAGGTTTTATATCTTTGGTTATCAATAAGAATTTCCATTTGGTTTTATCTTTAGGAAACCTATTATCTCGAGCAACTTTTGTCGCATAGCCCATTATCTGAGACATTTCAGATAAACCAGCATCAACCTTTGGTCGTTTTAATTCAATAACTAAGTTTTCCTTACCTGCACTGCCCATGCTATATTGTTGCCATAAACAGACATCAGGAATTGTGGAAAGTTCATCGTTATTCCCATTATCAACTATTTCTTCAAAATCTTCTCTGCCTAAATCTTTTAAATAGGATTTTAGTACATTTTTTAAAGTAAGATCATCAACTCCATTTTTATATTCATCTCCGAATATCCACGTTTCATTAATTATCATCTTGTGCAAATGCTTACGCTCCTTTACCTTTTTATTCATTGAATTATCGTAAATTATTTGCTCTAAGCCATTTAGAAAATTAAGTCTATTTTTTATTTCAGACATAGTATCAATAATATTTGAAAGACTTGTACCTTCTAAAATGTCTGCAAGTTCATTTTGCTTTTCAATCGGCAATTCAATGACTTCGCTAAGTATCCTTTTTAGATTAGATGAACCTTTTTCAAGCGATTCCTTGATGAGAGTTAGTGTAAGTTTCTTACTTCTATTATCTTGCTCATCAAACGATGGTAAATAGTCATGCAATTGAAGAGCAACTATATCAAAAATTTGACGTGTTGACTTTTCAACTATATTTTCTGGTTCAGATTCGTAGGGATATAGTTTTTCTCTCTTTAATTCTGCAATAAATTCTTTCGAATATTGGTGCATCCTTTCTCGAATATAAGTTCGAGCAATCTTTTTAGCTTCGTTAAATACTAAATTTAAATTAGGATTTAATTCCCCCAGATTTAACGTGTTCTCACGATGAAGTTTCTCAATATAAATGGATTGGATGAATATTGAAATTGGGAAAGACGATCTAATACCAATACTTACTTCAGAAAATGGTATTCCTTTGGAATTACAGAAATATGTTTTTTTCTTATTATCAAAATTCCATTCAATAATCTTGATCACAAATTGATATGTCAAATTTTCAATTTCAAATTTGATTGGCTCTTCATGTATGTTTTTAATTAAAGTACTAAATTCTAGTTCGTTCTTATTGAAAAAAATCCTAAAATCCTGATAATTAATCCAATATGAAGCAAATTTTTCTTCTAGTTCTCTTCTGTTTTTGATACTCAACGCCTGTTCTGCATTTTTGGTATCCACGTTCCTAATTTCAACTTCGAAACCAGTAGAGTAATCTCCTTTTTTTAATTGTTTTAAATCGCTTATCTCAGAATAGGAAAGTTGGTTTATATCAACATTAATCTGAAAATTTTCTAAATATCCATTATTTCTACAAGTGCTTTCAAATTTAACTAAGTCCCCTAAAGCCAAAGCTTTATATCTTCCTTTACCTTCTTTCCCATGAAATACTCTTCCATTTGGGCTTTGTGCTAAAAGCTTTTTCTCAGAACCACCGAGTTTCCCGAAAACTTCTTGGGCTTTACTATATGTCAATCCATGACCATTATCTTTAACCCTAATGTAACTATATGTGCCAATCGAATTTAGATCGTATTCAATCTCAACTACTGTTGCATCAGCATCAAGGGCATTCCAAACTAATTCTGAAATTGCATTAATTCCATTTGCTTTGGTCAACGATTCAATATGATCTTTCTCAACCCCTAAGTTAATCTGTTTTGTCATTTTATCTCTTTCTAAGGATTCCCATAAGTTATGAAAATCCTTCGTTATTAATAAATAATAAATGGTTTGGTCTTGGAAAAATTCCAAGCACAATCACTTGTAAGAAAGCAAAATTTCATTATAATTTTTAAAATTAAGCTTATTTGTTGATTTGAATGGGAAACTACACTCAGTTTTTTTATATACACCATTTATTTTTAATCAGGGGTAAACTGTAAGCCAAATTCTAAGGAGAATTTGCATTTATTGCACTTGTTCTTTAAAATCTGCAATTGGCTTTTGGTAATTTCGATTTGATTTTAAAGAAAGATGTTTTTGATTTAAAGATTCACAAATTAAGATACACGTCACCAATTTCTTCTTCTTTTATGCCAAGATAAATTTTGGTGATCTTTATTGAACTATGATTAAAAAGTTCACCAAGCAAAAGCAATGACTTTTCAGAATAGTCATTCAATTCCCAAACATGCCTACCAAGGGTTTTTCTGAACAAGTGTGAAGAAATAGAAATCTTGTTCGATGCTAAGTATTGTTTTCCAATTTCCTTCAGCTTACGGTTAACATACTGAATGTTAAATGCCTTTGTTTTGGTTTTGTTAATAAACAATAGTTGATGATCATCTTCGATCTTCATTTTCTCATGTAACCGATTAATAATTTCAACCAGAGCAGAATTCAGTTTTATTTTTCTGATTTTTTTTGTTTTACCCTCAACCAATTCCAAAGCGTTGCAATTATAAACATCCTGCCAACGTAACTTCAAAATATCACCGATTCGCAAACCTGTAAAACATCCAACAGCGAATAATAGCTGGAATTTATATTGCTGGTCTCTTTCCAGCTTTTGAATGAGTAATAACATAGAATCCCATTCCAGATATGATGCTTTTGTTGATTGTCCTTTAAGTGCCATGTTTTAAAATTTTAGTGTCGTTTATAATTGATTGGATACATAACTGATACTTAACCATTACTTCCAAATTTCAAGGAATATTCATTAGATTGTATATCAGTCTATTAGTCTTTTTGTCAAGTATCACTTTTGTACTAAGTGATACTTGCTGAATATGATTTGATTGAAATGAGAATGATGAATCAGCATGATATAATTTTCTTCCATTGATTTAGATACATTATTTATTATACATACAAAGATATGTATTTAATATTACATAACAAAATATACATACAAATATATGTATTGAATTATTTCTGTATGTTTGTATTTTAAAATTTATACGGATGAAATCAGCAGAAACCGAAAAAAAGGATGAACGTCTTAATAGGATTGGAAATAAGGTTCGTCAGCTTCGCAAATCAAATCCTGAATACGTAAATTATGAAGTT
>JBBQJE010000014.1:0-26354 GCA_038325635.1 Bacteroidales bacterium | reverse complement strand
CCCATGGCCAAAAGTTTGTTAAAACAGTGTTCCAACCAGATCGGCGTGGTCGTTCCCGAATTTACAAACGCGTTTTTCCCGGAAGTAATTATCGGCATTCAGGAGGTCTGTTTCAAAAAAGGATACCAGGTACTGATCATGCAATCCAATGAATCGTATGATAATGAGATTGAAAACGTGAAAGCCCTGGAGAACAACATGGTAGACGGATTGATCCTTTCGCTTTCATTGGAATCAACAAATGTTGATTATTACAAAAATATGATCAAACAGGGGTTTCCACTAGTACTTTTCAATCGGGTTTCAACCGAGCTAAATACGCATAAAGTAGTGATGGACGACTACAAATGGGCCTTCTTTGCAACAGAACATCTTATTTACCAGGGATATAAAAAAATTATCCACCTTTCGGGACCTCAGTCCTTGTCCTTTTCCAAAAACAGGATGAAGGGATTTGTAGATGCGCACAAAAAACACAAAATGACTATTAGCGAGGGATCAATTGTTGAGACCGGACTCATGATTTCTGACGGAGAGCGAGTAATGGAAAAACTGATTTCTTCCCACAGCATGCCGGACGCACTATTTGCTGTAAACGATCCTACCGCTATTGGAGCCATGAAAATGCTGAAAAAATACGGGTACAAGATCCCAGGCGATGTTGCCATTGTAGGTTTTACAGAGACTAAATTGGCAGAATTAATCGATCCTCCACTTACAAGCGTGTCACAACCCACTGCCGAGATTGGCAGAACCGCCGCACTTCTTCTGTTGGAACAAATCGAATCAAAAGGAATATTTGTCCCTCAGACAGTTACATTGAACGGCCAGCTAAATGTGCGTGAGTCGTCGGTAAAGGTCAAGTAATAGTGAAATGGATAACTAAGATGCGGAAGTTCATTTTTACAGCTCACTTCCTCCAAATCAACCTTCCGGATTTGGAAGTGTGAAAACCCTCTTTATCCTTTATCGTTATCCTGTAAAAATATATACCGTTTGCCGGAACAGGATTCAATTGTTTGGGGCTCCAGTATAAATCACTGATATCATAGCCTTTGGAAACCAAGGATTGATTGAATGCGTAAATTTTCCGTCCCGATAAATCCAAGATTTCCAGATTTACTCCCACTAATTCATCGTAACGATTGTGCGAAATAACGAACCGGGTCTGATCCGAAAAAGGATTTGGAAAATTATATAAAGAGCTGATTAATAATTCTTTATTTACCACAAAATGCACGAATACGGTAGAAGAATTGTTGGCGTTATCCCAAACTTTCAGCTTTAAACTATGTGATCCTGCTGATAATGTGGACATTGGATACTGAATTGTTCCTGACTTATAATTATCAGGATCAGATTTGTAAAAATCGTTGAGAACAACCTGATCTTTCGTGAATCCATCCAACTCTAAGGTGATGTCGTGACCGATCCCAATGCCGGAAGTATTGATGCCACTTTCGTCGCTAAGCAAAACCAGTAATAAGGGATTTTGTGAGACCGAACCACCTTCCTGAAATTGTTCATTTTCCAGGAAGAGATTGACGACCGGACCTCTGTTGTCTGCTACGGCGGAAGTTTCTGTCCCATTAAAATGAATGTCGGCTAATGAGCCATTTCCATCGGTGGTGCCGTTGCTGAAGTAATATCGGATCAACCCGGCCTCCTTGTTAAAGTTGACATCCTTCGGCACGGTAAAAGAATAGGCAAATAGTCCATTCTTCACCAGGATATTCCCATTGAAGAGGATATTATCCTGCACTTTATACGAGAATGGAGAAAGACTGCTATTTCCCAAGGTCGATTTAACGGAAGGCTGATCAAAAACGGTTGCCGACATGCTCCCGTTAAATTGATCCATTCTCTTTCCTTTGCTATTTTGGATTTCGCCACTGATAGTAACCAAACCTAACGGAGAGACAGAACCGCTAAACTGACTGACTGACTGATTGTTGATTTCAAGATTTTTACTTTCGTATTCCGGATAATTCAGTCGCAAGGCAGGATCGCCCAATAGGCAAAATTTCAAGGTATTGACAGATCCGGAATTTTCATTTTTCACCAAGCGTATTAAATCTCCCAACCTGATTGAGCTGCCTGAGCCATCCTTATCGAACACATGGTTGATAAAACTCTTATTGATTTCGAAATTGGAAGCCGAGTAAACAAGCCGGGTCGCAGATAATAAGGCAATTGCACCACCGGCAGCGTTAAAAAGCAAGTGCTCTCCAGCCGATCTTTTTTGAATCATGTCCCAACGACTGAATTCACAGGTAGCCGTTACAAACAAAGGCAGGCGATCCTTGTTGGTCCAGGAGTCAATGTCATTGATAGTCAGCACTCTTTCGTGTGCCAATCCGTCTTCACTAGCATGACCAATATAATTCACAAACAAATTTCCGGAATGAACGGATCGCCGGATGGCCACATTGACCTCTGGATATCGTTCATCCGGCGTAAGCACCTGAGGATAAGCATCTAGGTAGATTTTTGACGTACGATATTCCGGATTATTATTGTTCACCATGGTTGCAAGGGTTTCTGAGTCGCTCACATGGATGTTGTTGTCTTCGTCGTCGCCAATAAAAGTGACGTTATTGCGCCAATCGCCCAATGTTTGCGCTTCATGGTAATGAATTATTTTATCAATGGCAATGGTCGCTTCGGCATCTGATACTGCTGGTATCCTGCCAATTCCAAGATCCAAGCTTCCATTGATTTCGCTATCCTCAGAATCCAAAAATCCAAAATAATCGTCGGTCACATAAGAATTGACGCCATTTAAAGAATTTACCGATTGAAAAGACGGAATCCAGTTTGGATTTTTTTCATTTGGACTGTGCACCGGATCGCAGGTGCCTTTTCCAAAGAGCAGCAGATACTTCAAAATTGATCCGTTTGTATCCTTTTTCTGATGATAAAGACGACCGACAAAATTCTTTAACGCAGCGATATCCGGATAACCACCGGAAAGTTCGTTATAAATTGATTCAACGGTAACCACAGAGACGGTTATGACATCCTTTTGCCGATGAAAATTGGCCAATCGGTTTGCCTGTTCCAAAAACCGCGCCGGAGTTAAAATCAGGAATTGAGGAACATCGGTTTTTAAAATATCCGAATTTTTCACCTCCTCAACTTTTGTTAATCCGGGTAGTTGACTTGAAGGATCAAAAAGCAAGAAAGTGCGCAACGAATCGCTTTTGGAACGAAAAATAAGCAGTCCGTTGCTCAATTGATAGACGGTTTGAATCGGTGAGAGCGGATTAGAGATCTCCCATAATTGCAATCCAGGAATAGCACCACTCACCTGATATTCAACCACCTTACCCTTTCCGATGGTTCTACTATCTCTGAAAGTCAGCGGTGATCCACGGTAGTATAAGCTTCTTCTGGTTTGGATGGTGGCAAAATCAAACCAGCTTTGATCGGAAGGGGCACCTGAGTATTTTAGCGAAAAACTTAGGTCTGTTCCGGCGATGAGTCGGGAAATTTTAATGGAATCGTAAGAAGCAAAATCTTGATCCAACGAAGGCTGAACCGGAGAAAATGTCACTTTCCCCAATGAATTTCCGTTAACAGAAAGCTCCATCCCAGTGATGGAAGAACTTCGTCCGGCAGCATATACATTGATATTCACCTTTTCATCTGCCAAACGATCAGGAATTGAAAAATTTTTGGACAGGGCATTCCCACCAGAAAGTAAGGAAGAAAACCACATACTGCCAGACTCGAGCAAATTAAGATTTTCCTCTCCCCAATAAAGAAGATCCTCGTAAGAAGATGTTTTTAGATCAGCAGTTTCGTTCATTTTTTCACTTACGGGTAACAGGAGTTCGCTGCCGATATTGTCGGTCAGGAAAAAAATAGATTTCCCCTGAGCAGACTGATTCAGGAAAGGCTTATACGCTGTCGACACGGAATTAAATTTCCAACTAACGGATCCATTAACAAAAAACAGGAGAGATTCATTCCCGGCACCTTCATTTAATCGAAGAAATGGGATTCCAGCTATTTTCACGTTTTCAGGATGAGAAAAACCGGCGCTTTTTAACCAAGAATACTGAATTTTATGAATTCCGGTAGTGGAGGTTTCAATTTTTACCCATTTCCCGGTTGCAAAAAGAGAATTCAAGCCAATTGGTTGAATCATGCTGCCACACGTCTCCTGAAAAAATATCAAAAGAAGTAATAACGTAAAATAGAGCCGATTCAGCATAATTTTCAAAATATTTTTTGCAGATGAACGACACCTTCAGCCTAGAAAAATCAATGATTAAAGGCCATTTACAAAATTATTTTTCAGAAAGAATGAACAAATTTAAAAAAATCAGTGTTTATAGTGTAGTTCAATGATGAAAAATGGATATAGTTTTCATTATTTTGCAATATATTTGTAGCAAAAGCTCTTTCTCTATCCCGATAGGAAGTGTTTCATACGTACTGAGCCAAATCAAATCAGGATTGAGAGTTTTATCCCGTACGTAAGGGATTAAAAAATAAATTCTTAGACATGAAATTCTATACTGTTATATTATTATCTCTTAGTCTTTTGGTTGCGTCTTGCGGTATGTTACCAAGCAAGAAAAGCAGTTCTTCAACAACCGGGTGGGATTATAACAATCCTAAAAATGGAGGTTTTGAGTATAATGCAAATTACTCCCAGAGTGCCGGTCCAGGGTTGGTTTATGTTCAGGGGGGCACTTTCTCACTGGGTAGGGTTGAACAGGATGTAATTTATGATAATAACAATGGTTTGCGCCGTGTAACTGTTTCCTCTTTTTTCATGGATGAGACGGAAGTGCGCAATGTTGACTGGCGGGAATATCTCTATTGGTTAAGGAGAACCTATCCGAACAATCTGGAAATTCGCAATGCCGCTCTTCCTGACACCTTAGTATGGAGAAATGAAATGGCCTATAACGAACCATACTTGGAGAATTATTTACGTCATGCCGCATACGCAGAGTATCCGGTAGTTGGGGTCAGTTGGGTTCAGGCATCCAATTACTGTCAGTGGAGGACAGACCGGGTAAACGAAAGGATTTTAATCAATGACCAGATACTTGCAGAGGATCTGACTCAAACCGGGCAAAATGTGTTCAGTTCGGACAGTTACCTGAATGGGATTTATAATGGAACTGACGGTAAAAGGCCGTTACAAGATTTAGGCAAGACCGGTACAACCAGACGTACCAGTATGTCTGATGGTATTGTTCTTCCTCGTTATCGTCTTCCCACAGAAGCTGAATGGGAATATGCCGCTGTGGCTCTGATAGGAAACACGGAAGAGGAAGTCGTTACAAATCGTCGTATTTATCCTTGGAATGGCAGTCATATTCGTTCGACTGACAAAAGATCGCTGGGTGTATTCAATGCCAATAGTGTGAGAGGTAGAGGCGACTATATGGGAGTTGCCGGAGCATTGAATGACGGATTTGAGATTACTGCTCCTGTAAGATCTTTTGAACCCAACGATCTTGGATTATATTGCATGGCTGGTAACGTGAATGAATGGGTTCAAGATGTTTACAGACCTACTTCATTTCAGGAATTTAATGAATTTGAACCACTTCGCGGAAGCGTTTACACGCAGTTCAAGAAAGATTCGGCTGGCAATTTTGTACGTGATCGCTTTGGCGTAATGATAAAAGACACCGTTGCCAATTTCACCAATTTCAAAGATGGAGACTACCAATCCAATCTTGATGAGGCAATCTGGAAGAATAAAGATGATTCGATAAAGAGCTATATCAGTACAAATTCCATGTATCCTAGTTTGAAAGATAATTATTCATCCCGAATATCAGATCATACCAGAGTATACAAAGGAGGTAGCTGGAAAGACAGACCCTATTGGCTCGGCCCGGGTACCAGACGATATATGGATGAAAGTAAAGCTGCGAACGACTTAGGGTTTCGATGCGCAATGACAAAACTTGGAGATTCCGAACCAAAATAACCGCACAAACCTCATCTTCGGATGAGGTTTTTTTTACGCTGACTATGAAGCTGGAAACACTCTATCAACTATTTATCAAGCATCCTAAAGTTACGACCGACAGTCGGAATATTGAGGCTGAATCTATCTTTTTTGCCCTCAAAGGTGAAAACTTCAATGGAAATGCGTTTGCCTTAACTGCCATCGAAAAGGGCGCCGCCTATGCTGTCCTGGACGAAGAAGAATTTGCTGTAAACGAAAAGACCATCTTGGTTGATAACGTCCTACAGACTCTCCAGGATTTAGCCCGGCATCATCGGCAAAAATTAGGATTACCAATACTTGCTATCACCGGCACGAATGGAAAAACGACCACCAAAGAGTTAGTAACCGCTGTGCTTTCAAAGAAATTTATTGTTGTAAGTACCAAAGGAAATTTAAATAACCATATTGGCGTACCTCTGACCTTGTTAGCGCTAAAGGCAGATACCCAACTTGGTGTGATTGAAATGGGGGCAAATCATCTGGGCGAGATTGATGAACTATGCAAAATTGCTTTACCCAATTACGGTCTTATCACTAACGTGGGAAGAGCTCATCTGGAAGGCTTTGGGTCTTTTGAAGGAGTAATTCAAACGAAAACTGAACTCTATCGATTCCTTGAAAAAAATAATGGCACAATCTTCATAAACCTTTCCAATCCCTTACTTACCAACAATGCAGGGAAAGTGACTAAAGTGGGTTATACCACAATCAAAGATTCAGAAGGATTGGAAGGTGAATTGCTCGATGCAAAGCCCTTCCTGAATTTCAAAGTACTATTTCCAAAAGGATGGTTGTACATTAAAACCAGGATGGTGGGAAGTTACAACCTAGAAAATGCCCTTGTTGCTGCAGTTATTGGACAGTTTTTTGAAATCGATCCAATTGCAATAACCAGTGCGATTGAAGGATATCAACCCGATAACAACCGCTCGCAATGGATAGAAACCCAACGTAACAGACTGCTGTTGGATGCTTACAATGCTAACCCAAGTAGTACAAAGGCCGCTATAGAGAATTTCGCACAACTTGATGCTCCAAAAAAAGGAGTGATCCTGGGTGATATGCTGGAGCTTGGTAAGGTCTCACAAGAAGAGCATGAGAAGATTGTAGAATTACTAATTGCCGTAAAATCCGATCTAACGATATTAGTCGGATCCATTTATTCGAACTGCCGACTACCAAATCATTTTCATCATTTCAAAAATGTCAACGAATTGGCTGATTATCTTAGTATTAATCAGCTTTCCGGTTACCTTATGCTTATTAAAGGATCCAGGGGTATGAAGCTGGAGACAATAGTACCGGAACTTTGATTTCAAATTTGGAAACATTTAATGATAAATGGAAGAAGTAGGTCAAGCGAATTATATGGATATAAGTTGAAATAAATAAAATGTCAGAATATCTAAATTTAAAGGAACATCTCAAACATCCCATTTTTTCTTTGATAGGCTCCATTTCGGATACAGAGGGTTTAGAAACCTTTGTGATAGGTGGGTTTGTCAGGGATCTGTTGATGTATCGAAAAAAAGATCATTACGACATTGATATTGTCACGGTAGGCAGTGGAATTGGTCTTGCAAAAAAGGTAGCGTATGCCATACACCCCAAATTAAAAGTGACTGTTTTCAAAAATTTCGGGACGGCCATGTTTCGGGATAATGAGGTAGATTTTGAGTTTGTAGGTACCCGGAAAGAGTCGTATAGCAGGGATAGCCGTAAACCTGTCGTGGAGGGCGGAACGTTGGTTGATGACCAAAACCGGCGGGATTTCACCATCAATACCCTCGCAATTTGCCTAAACAAAGAGCACTATGGTGATTTGGTCGATCCTTTTGATGGAATGGGCGATTTGGAAAGTAAATTAATACGTACTCCTCTTGATCCTGACATTACCTTCTCCGACGATCCGTTGCGAATGATGCGAGCCATCCGTTTTGCCTCGCAGCTCAATTTCAGGATTGCGGACGAAACTTTCGCCGCAATAACCAAGCAAGCTGACCGAATCAATATTGTATCGAAGGAACGGATTACGGATGAGCTAAATAAAATCATTCTGTCCGAGAAGCCCTCTGTAGGATTCAAATTACTGGAAATGTGCGGCTTGTTGAAGATCATCCTTCCTGAGATACAAAATTTAAAAGGAAGAGAAAGTGTCCACGGCATTTATCACAAGGATAATTTTTACCATACACTAGAGGTTCTTGACCGCATTAGTGTGAATACTGATAATCTCTGGCTGCGCTGGTCGGCACTTCTGCATGATGTTGCCAAGCCCGTTACAAAACGTTTTTCACCGGCACTTGGCTGGACGTTTCATGCACACAATTTTGTGGGAGAGAAGATGGTGCCAAAAATGTTTGATCGATTGAAACTGCCGCTCAACGAAAAGATGAAGTTTGTGCAGAAGATGGTTCTCCTGCACATGCGCCCAATCGTGCTTTCAGAAGAAGAGGTAACAGACTCTGCAATAAGGCGTTTGCTGTTTGACGCAGGCGATGATATTGACGATCTCATGACGTTGTGTGAGGCCGACATCACCTCCAAGAATGAGGAGAAAGTAACGCGTTTTCTGGCCAATTTCCAATTGGTTCGCGAAAAGTTAAAGGAGATTGAAGAGAAAGATGCTGTTCGGAATTTCCAGCCACCTATTACGGGAGAACTCATCATGGAGACCTTTAATTTACAACCTTGCAAAGAGATTGGAATACTAAAATCAGCCATCAAAGAAGCCATTCTGGAGGGCGAAATCAGGAATGACTACGAGGAAGCGTTTGCCTATATGCTGGCGAAAGGGAAGGAATTGGGGCTGAAGAAGGATAAAGGATAGGATAAAGGATAGGAATAAAGCCCCTCAATAGACTGGGTTAGAGCCCCAAAAAATAACATTCGCATCTACTTGCATTTTAGTATTTTAAAAAGATATTATTTAAGAGAGATATTTGAAGAAATAGTTACTGATAATCGGCAAAAAATAAAAATCATAAAAATGAACGCTGCGTTAAATGCGGCTTAACGCTGATGCGAAACTTAAATTAATTACTTTTGATAAATACGGAAAAATATTTATGAAACAAGTTCTATTTAGTTTAATTCTCACTTTTGTTATTGGATTCGTAGGTTATACACAACCTAAAACTCAAATTCTATATAAGCAGATTGACACCACTGCCTTATATCTGGACGTTTTCTATCCGGATAAATATGATTCCAAGTCTTCTTATCCGGCCATCGTTTTCTTTTTTGGCGGTGGATGGACACATGGCAGTGTTAAACAGTTTGAACCACATGCTAAGTATTTTTCTGACAAAGGCATGGTCTGTTTTTTAGTTGATTATAGGGTTGAAAGTAGACAAAAATCTACTCCTTTTGAGTCATTAAAAGATGCTAAATCTGCTATGAGATATGTAAGGGGAAATGCAAAGGAGCTGGGTATTGATCCTAATCGAATAGTTGCTTCTGGTGGATCTGCCGGCGGCCAACTTGCCGCGGCGACCGCATTAATAGAGCTGTTCAATGAAGAAAGCGATGACTTATCAGTAAGTTGTATTCCAAATGCATTAATACTTTTCAATCCTGTTATTGATAATGGCCCTGGAGGATTTGGATTTGAACTAATTGATGAAAAATACAAAGATTTCTCACCAATTCACAATATAAAAAAAGGAGCGCCTCCTACCCTATTCTTTCTTGGTACTCAAGATAAACTTATTCCTATTGAAACAGCAAAATATTATAAAACAGTGATGGAGAAAGTAGGGAGCCGATGTGATTTAATGCTATTTGAAGGAGAGGGGCACGGTTTTTTTAATTACGAAAAAACTAATAATTACAAAAGGACAATCACTAATGCCGAATTTTTTTTACGTTCACTTGGATACTTAAAAAATGACGATTAATGATGTTAAATTTTGTAATTTGAAAATCCTGTCAAAAACACATCACGTAGAAAAGGTATAAATATGAAACCAAAAACTATTCTTCTTTCAATTTTCATTTTGTGTGCACTGTTTGTACAGTCACAAATCAAAGTGGCTGCTGTATTAACAGATAACATGGTATTGCAGCGCAATTCCACAGTAAAACTTTGGGGAATTGCAAACCCTAACGAAAAATTAATTGTTATTACCAGTTGGAATAATACAAAAACCTATACTCATTGCGATAAGAATGGCAAATGGGAAATTCAGGTAAAAACAAATGAAGCCGGCGGTCCTTACACTCTCTCGATAGCTTCAACAAAAGAAAAAGTCTCACTGAAGAATATCATGCTCGGTGAAGTTTGGATTTGCTCAGGTCAGTCAAATATGGATATGCCCATCCGTGGATACGTTAACCAACCGATTAATGGAGAGAATGATATTTTGGTGGAAGCCGAAAATAAGGATATTCGTCTTTTCACCATGAATTATCTGGCAAAAGATACTCAGCAATACACTTGCGAAGGAAAGTCCGGTGGCTGGAAAATTGCTTCAGCTGCAAGTGTTTCAGAATTCAGCGCAGTGGCCTATTTCTATGCTAGACAACTTTATCAAAAACTTAAAGTACCGGTAGGTGTGATTTGTACAAGCTGGGGGGGATCACGAATTGAAGCCTGGATGAGTAAAGAAACTATTTCCAATTTTCCGGAAGCTTTGAAACAGACTTCAGATGAAAAATCAGCTCCCCATCATCGTGCCTCACTTCTCTACAATGGTATGATTTCGCCAATTCTGAATTACACCATAAAAGGTGCAATCTGGTATCAAGGCGAATCGAATAGAGCAGAATATACAGATTATTCTGAGCTTATGGCTGCAATGGTAAGTAATTGGCGCAAGGATTTTGGACAGGGGGATTTCCCGTTTTATTACGTGCAAATCGCTCCCTTTTCTTATGGCGACAGCAAAGCAACTGTATCTGCCTGCTTACGAGATGAACAAGTAAAGGCGATGTCATTGATTCCCAATTCAGGAATGGTTACCACCATCGACATAGGTGATGAGAAAGTTATTCATCCACCCGAAAAACTCACTGTTGGCAAGCGACTGGCTTATTGGGCTCTTTCAGAAACATACGGAATTAAGGGCATAAATTTCAGATCACCTACCTATAAAAGTATGAGCGTCAAAGATAGTGTGGCAATCATTGAATTCAATGACGCGTTGTATGGATTAAGCAGTTTTGGCAAGGAGGTGGAATGCTTTGAAATTGCCGGTGCAGATCAGCTGTTTTATCCTGCAAAAATAAAGATTAATTCTGAAAAACAGGTACTTATATCGGCTAAACAAGTAAAAGAACCTGTTGCTGTTCGTTACGGTTTCAGCAATTTCCCTCAAACCAAAGGATTTCTATACAATACTGCCGGTCTGCCGGTCCCCTCTTTTCGTACAGATAACTGGGATAAGTTGTAGTTTTGCCTCTCTCTCATTTTATGCCGTACAAGGTTCAATTGAAACGGCGCAGGAAAAATGGAAAAATGAAGCTCCGGGACCTCATTACGCAAAACAATCGAATTCTGAATATGGAAAACTTAGTCGGGATCGATTGTGCAATTTATCAGTTAGCCAAGGAGAGGGAGTCAATTTTTCAGTACAAAATCCCAAAATTGTCGATAAAATTAAGACCATAGGTAAAAAGTTAGTATAAGTTCTACCTTTGGACTAGATTTTTTTAAGATGACATCAATAACTGACGAAACTAAACTATGGGAGGATTTCAAAAAGGGTGATAAATATGCTCTTACCCATATTTATTATCTTTATGTTGATAAATTATTTCGTTACGGAAAAAAATTTTCATCTGATGATGATCTTATAAAAGATACAATTCAGGATCTGTTTTTTGACTTGATTCGCACACGATCTTCCCTAGGTACCACAGATCATATTTATTTTTACCTAGTCAAAGCCTTTCGTCGCCGACTGTTTCTAAGCCAGAGCAGCACAAAAAAGCTGAAATTAATTGTAGATGAAGCTGAAGTACAGGAAGCTAATATTGTTTATTCAATTGAAGATGAATTGATTTGCAAAGAACAACTTACCCGAAAAGAAGAAATGGTTCGCAAAGGACTGGAGGAACTAAGTCCGAAACAAAGGGAAATCCTATATTATCGGTTCACCTGCGATTTTGATTATGACCAGATTTGCAACATAATGTCAATGAAATATGATTCAGCCCGAAAAATGGTATTTCGTGCGTTAAAGACTCTAAGGGAGCACCTTACTGAAACTAACTTTACATTCTTGTTTCTTTATATTAAATTTTGATCAAACACCGGAGGTCTAAAATTTGCGGTGTGAGAATTTATTTATTAAAAAGCTGAGATTAACAGTCCACAAAAATCACTATTCTCCCTTTAAACTAATATAATCCCAAGGAAAGGAAATGGATTTGAAAAAAATATATTTACAATTTACAGTTGAGGAACTCGTTGACGACCGAGAATTTATCTCATGGGTACTTCATGGAAAGTCGCAAGAAGAATGGAAATCATTTCTGACTGAAAACAGGGAATTTAGTTCAACTGCTAATAAGGCAAGAAGTATTATTGAACTCCTACGCGACCGTGATGATCATTTAAGTGAAAGTGATATTTTAAAAATCTGGAAGAGCATCGAAAGTTTCGACCATAGTTCTCGAAGATGGACGACATATATTAAACTAAACGCTGTTTTACGCTACGCTGCAGTTCTGATTATTGCCATTTCGATTGGTTCTGTAGGTTATTGGATTTTACAGAATCAAAAATCATACGTTTATACAACCAGTGTCGATTCTGGAACAAGCAATCAATCGCGTCTTTTCTTATCCAACGGGACAACAGTCGATCTTGAAAAGGAAAATTCAAAAGTTGCACTGAATGAGAATCAGCAAATTGTGATTGATAATGATAAGGTGATTGATTTGAGTAAAACCGGCAAAGCGAATGAATTAAAAATGAATGAAGTTGTTATACCATACGGGAAAAAATCACAGCTTATTCTTGAAGATGGTACCAAAGTTTGGCTCAATGCCGGAAGCCGGATGGCATTTCCTACTAAATTTAGAGGTAAGGTGCGTGAAGTCTTTCTCGAAGGTGAGGCCTATTTTGAGGTAACCCATGACAATAGCAAACCTTTTATTGTTAAAACGAGTGACATTGCAATTAAAGTATTAGGCACCAGGTTCAACCTGTCCGCTTACAAATCAGAAATAATTACTGAAACAGTCCTTATAGAAGGTAAGGTTTCCATAAGCGAGCAGTCGGTAGTGGGCTTTCTGAAGAGCGAAACTATCTTGGCACCTAATCAGAAAGCTAGCTATAACCATAATGATCGTTCTATTTCAGTTAAAAACGATCCTGATGCCGCGACTGCATTTGCATGGACTGAAGGGCTATTTAGATTTTCACAACAAAACCTAAGCGATGTACTGAATAAGATACATCGGTACTACAATGTTCAGTTTATATTCGATCGTGAATTTCCGTCGACCGACTTGATAACCGGCAAACTAGATCTTAAAGAAACGGTGGAACAGGTCATGGTTGCGCTGAGCGATGTTGCAGATATAAAGTACCGGATTAACGGCGATAAAATTTATATTGAAAAAAAATGCACCCAATTAAAGGCTAAAAAATAAAAAAAAGTCGGTAAGTCTGCCAACCTACCGACTTAAGTGATCGAGTACAATTATTGTTTAATGTAAACTTTTCAAATTTATGAAGAAAAAATGTAATCGGAAATGCTTTCCTGAGGAAAGTGTGTCTAAAATTTTATTTCGAATGAAACTAATCGCATTTTTTGTTTGGATAGCGATGGTTACAGCAACTGCGAGTACCTATTCCCAACAAACCAAATTCAATCTAAGATTAAAGGACGCAACAGTAAGGGAAGTGTTCCAGAAGATTGAAGCAAACAGTGAATTTATTTTGCTCTACAACGAGAAACAGTTGGATGCGAGCCGTAAAGTAGATATACAAGTGGATAATGAAACTGTTGAAACTATTTTGGACCAGATCTTTAATGGTACGACGAGTACGTATAAGATATACGATCGTCAGATTGTGATTCTAACTCCAGAAAAGGGACAATTGCCTTCTACTATTAAGTCGGTTGTAACAGCTGAGCAGAAAAAACAAATTACGGGTACCGTAAAAGATGCCCAAGGAATTACGATGCCTGGTGTGACAGTAATGGTTAAAGGTACTACGACCGGTATTATTACTGATGAGAAAGGACAATTCAATCTTACAATCTCTACTGATGCTAAAATATTATTATTTTCATTTGTAGGAATGAAGGCTCAAGAGGTCGCTATTGCTAGCAAAACGAACTTTATTGTCATTTTGGAAGAAGAAACAGTTGGGATTGAAGAGGTCGTTGCAATTGGATATGGTGTAGTTAAAAAAAGCAGCCTTACAGGAGCGGTTTCTAAAGTGAATGCTGAAGCAATTAGCGCAACCGCTACATCGAGAATTGATCAGGCTCTACAGGGAAAAGCAGCAGGTGTCCAGGTAACCTCAACAGACGGTTCGCCCGGAGCAGGAACAAGCATTCGGATCAGAGGAGGCAATTCCATTAATGCATCGAACGAACCATTGTATGTAATTGATGGTTTCGTGGGTGTAGGTGATTTGAATAATATAAATACCAATGATGTTGAATCGATTGAAGTTTTGAAAGATGCCACAGCAACCTCAATTTATGGTGCCAGGGGTGCCAATGGGGTAATCCTTATTACTACTAAACGTGGAAAAGAAGGGAAAAGCAATATAAATGTTAGTTCCTATTATGGTATACAATCGTTGTCCAACAAAATTGACTTATTGAATGGCACAGATAGAGCCGCTTACGCAACTGAATACCAAATCCACAATAAGCAGCCAATAACTTTCCCTGATATGTCGGTTGTTAATAACACCGATTGGCAGGAAAAAATGACGGTTAAGGCTCCTATTTCCAGTACCAATATTTCCTTTTCCGGTGGCAATAAATCTTTCAAGTATTTCCTGTCAGGTAATTATTTTGATCAGGGAGGAGTTATCATTAATTCCGGTTTTAAACGCTATCAAACTAGGATAAATCTTGATGCCAAAATTTATAGCTGGTTAGCAGTAGGTGCAACCATGAATATAAGCCGAACCAACAAAAACAATAATAAAGTAGATTTTTATGAACTGTTAAAAAGTGCATCAACCACAACTCCTGTATACAACCCGGATGGAAGTTATAATACATGGAATGTGATTTCAAGTAACTATTTTAATAACCCAAAGGCTGAGGCCGAAATGGTCATTAACAATACTTATTCATCACTTTTTCTTGGAAATTATTACCTTACTGCGAACTTCAAAAACGGATTAACCTTTAAATCAACCTTTGGTTTCAATCTGGAGTCCGCAAAAACGAATAATTACATACCAGGGAAACTGCCTCGCAGGATGGATCAAAATCTTGGTGGCTATGCAAAAATTTCTTCCTTATCTACGACTGGCATACTAAATGAAAATACCGTTTCCTATCTAAAGGATTTTGGTGTACATTCTATTAACCTTTTAGGAGGGGCAACTTACCAACATTCACAAGATGAAACTTTATGGGCATCTGGTGATGGATTTACCAATGACGTATTAGAATACAATAAACTTAGCACCGGAAATCCCTTACTTCGGAATTCTGATAGCGGGTTCAGCGATTGGTCAATCTTATCATTTATCGGGAGAGCAAATTACACGCTAAAAAACAAGTATTTATTGACAATGGTAAGTCGCTACGATGGCTCCTCAAGGCTAGCACAAAACCATAAGTGGGCATTTTTCCCTTCAGCGGCACTTGCATGGAAGCTTGGAGAAGAAGATTTTATTAAAAATTTGAATATTTTTAGTAACTTGAAATTGAGGGCAAGTTATGGGAAAACAGGAAATCAGGCAATAGATATTTACAGCACCTTACCTTCTCTGGAAGTCACTAAGTTTTATTTTAACAATAGCCAGACGGTTGCTTATCGAACAGGGAATTTGGCCAATCCTGATCTTAAGTGGGAAACGACCGACCAGATTGACCTTGGCATAGAAGGCAGCATTTTGAAAGGAAGACTCTCCTTTGAACTGGACTACTATTACAAACGAACTCACGATCTTTTATTTTCTGTGGAAATTCCTGAGCAAACAGGTTATACTTCGATGTTGAAAAATATCGGTGAAATCGAAAATAAAGGGATTGAATTGATGATAAATGCCACCCCTGTGAAGACAAAAGATTTTTCTTGGGAAATGTCATTTAATATTGCGAAGAATAGAAATAAAGTACTCAGTTTAGGAGGGAAAGATTTCGTCGATGTTGCACAGGGATCAAGGCTGATTGTAGGGCAGCCTGCAATCGTTTTTTATGGTATGGTTTACGACGGAACCTGGCATACCCAGGCAGAAATAGATGCAAGAATGGGTTTTATGAGTAATGTTTTACCCGGGTACCCAAAATTTAAGGATGTCGATAATAATGGCAAATTCGAAAAGACAACAGACAGGGAAATCCTAGGAAGTCCACAGCCCGATTTTTTTGGAGGTATGCAAAATACCCTTCGTTTTAAGAATCTCGAACTTGATTTTTACTTGCAAGGAACCTACGGAAATGAAATTTATAACTCATTTGCACCAAGGCTGTTTTTTGGAGAATTCGCCACCAATATCCATGCAAAAGCACTCGGAAGATGGACTCCTGAGAATAACATGTCAGATATCCCACGGGCTGGTTCTGCCACAATAATCAATGTTAATGCCGATACATTTTCGACAGATGTTCAGGATGGTTCATTTTTAAGGTTAAAAAGTCTAAGATTGGCTTATAATGTTCCGCTACAGAAGATACCTTGGCTCAGCAAAGCCCAGGTATATGTGGTAGGCAACAATTTATTTTGTCTGAATCATTATGATTGGGGATTTGACCCGGAAGTAAATTCACAGGGAACGAATTCTATTCTCCGCGGTTACGATTCTTACTCATACCCAAGCAATCGTTCTATTCTTTTAGGCATAAATTTTGAATTTTAATATACCCATTATGAAATCAAATAAATTAATAATTATCATTCTTGCTCTATTTTTGGTAGCATGTAACGATGTACTCATTGAAAATCCCAGGGATATTATGAATCCGTCCCAGTTTTTCAACTCCGATGCAGAAGCAAAAGGTGCCGTTGACGGAATTTACAGCCGGGGTATCAATTTTGCTTTTAATAGTGCCACGACATCAAATTTTGGTTATCTTTCTAACCAAGGCACAGACATTTCGCGTCCGTCAGGTGGAAGAGAATCTAGTTATCCGTATATTGTATATACATTAAGCTCGGCTGAAGACGGAAATATGCGAGAGTCATGGGCTACATTCTACCGGACAATTGCTGATGCCAACTTGGTAATTGCCAGGGTAGAAGCCTCGAAAGCCAAAATCACAACAAATGGGTATAATCAATCTGTCGGACAAGCCAAGTTTCTCCGTGCTTACTTTTACTGGTTGTTGACAAATTATTGGGGTGATGTACCGATGTGGCTCAACGAATTGGATATCAACGAAGTTACCAAGCTTCCACGTACGCCAATCGCCGAGATCCGAAATCAGATGGTATTGGATCTTAACGATGCAGCCAGTAAACTACCCTCGTCGTACCAGGGTGTTGACCTTGGAAGGACCAGCAAATGGGCTGCAATGATGTTGCTTACCAAAGTTTACATGGCACAAGGTGATTGGATCAATGCTAAAACCAGTGTTGGGAAAATAATAAACGAATCCCCTCATAAACTAATGTCAGATTATGGTAAAATATTCGGGAACGCCAATGAATATAACATTGAAAATATTTGGGAAATTGATGCAACACTGGACTTGAATCCATCTCTTAGGGCTTCTTGGTTTACCCCTCGAGCAACCGACATGCCAAAGCTTAAAGCTACAGCTGTGAACTATACCTTTACCGGTTATGGCATGCTAACCTCAACAAATGAATTTATTGCTTCTTTTGATGCAGCCGACAAGAGAATCCCATTTTATAACCTGAATGGAGTTTATGACGATCCTACCGGAACCGGAAATTATAATCACTGGGTTCCATTTAGTTTCCGATATGTCGCCAAGTTTATCGATTTTGGAAGCCCGAGAAATAACAGCGGTTTAAATGCTATCGTCTATCGTCTTGCAGATGCCTATTTAATGTATGCCGAAGCAGAGAATGAACTCAACGGTCCTACGGTTGAAGCTTATGCAAAGATAAATTCTATTCGGGATCGTGCATTTGGAAATGATCCGGCAAAACGTCTGTCAGGCTTGACCAAAGAGGGCTTTAGACAAGCAATAATGAACGAAAATAAATGGGAACTTGGTTTTGAATTCAACAGGCGCTGGGACTTGAAACGTTGGGGTAAATTAGGTGAAGCGGTACAAAGTGTTGCTGCAACCAACCCCATTGGAGCCGCCAATTTCAAACCTTACCATGTACTATTCCCGATCCCCTTTCAGGAAGTTATTTTGAATCCGGCATTAAAGCAAAATCCGGGCTACTAGCAAAGATTGTGGATGCCCGTATATACGGGTATCCACAATTCATCCAGATAAAAATAAATACTCCTTTTACGTAAGATGAAAGAATTCAGATACTTTTTTTTGATTTTTTTTTGTGTAGTTCATTTTTTTACACTTAATGCTAATCCTGGCTATAGCCATCAAAATATTCAAAAGTCAAATGAACCCGTTATTTTAAAAATTGAAATTGCTTCAAATAAATTGGATGGAGTAATTACTGTTTATAAGACAAAAAATACGAGAATTTCAGCGACAGATCCTGCAGAATGGGTTTTCGAATTTAAACTGCCTCATGCTGTTTCGGCTGGCGACAGTCTTAAAATTTTGACCGGAAAATCACACGTCAAACATTATATTGGTTTTTTAGGCGTGTCATCAGAATGCAATGAACTGAAAATCAACAAGTCATTTAAAGAAACAAATTTTGAATACCCTTCTGCCGGTATTATCGAACTTGGTACTCTACGATTTACTCGTAACCTTTCAAAAGATGAAAAAGTCAGATTTTCTATTGCTGCGAAACTATTTAAAATAGCACATGCAGATTACACGGTAAATGCCAAATTAGATGGTGAAGAATACCCTTTTCTTCTATCAACCTTGCCGGGGGTTGCAGAATCGTTTACCGTTATTGCTAAACCATCTCCCAGTGATAAAGGGCTAAGGGTGCTCATTCAACCATTGGATAAGTGGAAATGGAGTACAACTTTGGAGGTGCCGGTAAGCGCAAGGTTGTTGTCTAATGGGAAGATAGTTTGGGAAGGAATTTTTTCATCGAATACCACACTCTATGTTGATTTGAAAGAACCTAAATCTAAGGTTGTCAGATTAGAACTACAAATTCAAAAATCAACTTTAAAGGGTTGGGAAACAGTTGCTGAATCGAATCCAATATGGCCGAAGTCTGATGATATTCCAATGTTCGGGGCACTCCATTGGCATTCCAATCTAAGCCCAGACGGTATCCAGCCAATTGAAAAAGGATTTGCATTTGGAAAAGATGAACTGAATCTGGATTTTATTGCTCCTGCTGACCATACACCCAAAGATGACAAATGGGATACACTTTCATCGGTAGTGGATAAATTCAATGGCCAAGATGAAATGGTTACACTATATGGATGGGAATGGAGCACTAAAATTGGACATATCAATTTCTATTTTTCCAATCCTGGACACCTGGGTAATCCCAATAAAATCACGAAGTATGTGGATGATAATAAGCTAGGTAAGACAGCCGATCAATTTGTTGGTAAGTTACCCTTTCACAACAAAGATATTGTTGTAATACCTCATCATACAAACGCAAAATCATACCAGACAGAAGGATGGGGTGCATTTCAATGGATCCAACCGGCACCCGACTATCTGCGATTACTAGAAATATTTCAGTCGCGCGGTAATCAAGAGCGTGAATCATATCCTGACAATGTTCTTTGGAGAGTTGAATTTACAAACAATGGAGGAAGTTTTCAAACCGGGCTTGATAAAGGATTTCGTTTAGGCGTTGTGGCCGGAACAGATAATCATTCCTGTTATCCTTCCAGAATACAATGGCATTCCCAGGGTAAGTATCCCGGTAAGGATGAATATTTTTTTACGGGGGTTTGGGCAAAAAAACGCTCTAGGGAGGAAGTGCTTAAAGGACTTTTTGAACGTAATACTTGGGCTTGTTGGGGGACACGTGCTATTGTTCGGTTTACGATTAATGGTATTCTACAAGGCGGAGAATTGGATGTGTCTAATAAGGATCAATTGACAGCTTCCATCCGAATTAGCGCAGAAGAGCCTTTGAAATTGCTTGAACTCGTCACAAGTAAAGACAAATCTATACCTCTGAAATTCAACGAAAAAGACAAGGATATAAACTTGAAAGTCGATTTAGGAAATGCGGATGGCGTTCCATACTATTACCTCCGAGCTATATTGAAAAACGGAGCTATAATATATGCTTCTCCGGTATTTTTTAATCACAAAAATGACGACAAGCGCTAGTCATCCTGTTCATTTTCAATTCCACAAATTAGTAGCTATTTAAACCGAAAGAATATTTCAAAAAAGTTAAACAATGATCAGTCAAAAAATAATAAGCGTTTTAGCTTTTAGTTGTTTGGGCGCTGTGAGTACAAGTGCAAAGGAGAAATCACCGAATGTGGTTTTGATTTTAATGGACGACATGGGTTACGGAGATTTAAGTTGTTACGGAGCCTTAGAATACAAAACGCCAAATCTGGACCAAATGGCAAAAGAAGGGATCCGTTTTACTAATTTCTTAGCGCCAGAGGCCGTTTGCAGTGCTTCTCGAGCCGGTTTGTTAACCGGCTGTTATCCGAACCGAATTGGAATTTCAGGCGCTTTGTTTCCGGATAGCAGAATAGGACTCAATGCAGAAGAGACTACAATGGCAGAACTATTCAGACAAAAGGGTTATGCAACAGCAATTTTCGGAAAATGGCATCTTGGACATCTAAAAGCATTTTTACCGCTTCAGCATGGTTTTGATGAATATTTCGGCTTACCTTACTCAAACGATATGTGGCCTTTCGACTATTTAGGTCAGCCAGCACAACCAAATACTTTCCAATACAGTTGTCCACCATTACCATTAATCAATGGCAACGACAAAGTGGGAGAAATCAGAACAATGAAAGATCAATCGGAATTGACAAGTTTATATACTGAAAAAGCTATTCAGTTTATCAAAAAAAACAAAAGCAAACCATTTTTTCTATATCTTCCTCATTCGATGCCACATGTACCACTCGCTGTTTCTGAAAAATTCAGAGGAAAAAGCAAGGCAGGTACTTATGGAGATGTAATGATGGAAATGGACTGGTCTGCTGGCCAGATTTTTGAAACATTGAGAAATGAAGGCATTGAGTCCAATACTATGATAATTTTTATCAGCGACAATGGCCCATGGCGTAATTTTGGGAACCATGCTGGTTCAACGGGAGGGTTAAGAGAAGCCAAACAAACTGTTTTTGAAGGCGGACAGCGTGTTCCATGCCTGATAAAATGGAAAGGACAAACACCTGATGGATTGGTTTGCAATGAATTAGCCTCATCAATTGATTTACTACCCACTATAGCCAGCATCTGCGGATTACCACTGCCGTCAAATAAAATTGATGGAATTGATATTTCTGCTCTTCTTCTGGGAAAAACGGACGTATCACCCCGCAAATATTTCTATTATTATTACGATGAGAATTCACTGAAAGCTGTAAGGTACGATAACTGGAAGCTCGTACTTCCACATCCTTCAAAAACTTACGAAAAAGATGTTCCGGGCATGGACGGACATCCGGGTAAGGTATCGCAAATCAATATTCCAATGGCTCTTTACGATTTGCGTCAGGATCCTTCTGAACGTTATGATGTTAAGGAAATTTATCCTGAGATTATTAAAGATCTTCAAAAAGTTGCAGAAACTGCCAGAGAAGACTTGGGAGATGATTTGACCGATAGAAAGGGAAAAAATACAAGACCTTGCGGGTTGGTCAGAAATTAACATTTCCCTTCGTTGCGGATGAGTTAAGCGAAATAATGATAACAGTTTTGAAAAAATAATTCTTATGAAAAAATTATTACTCTTTATACTACTTTGTCTGGTCGCCCAAATCACTTATTGCCAAAGAAAAGAGCAATTCCCAACTACGCATGTTGATGAATGGCGGCAAATGAATGCATCTAAAAAACCAACTTTCGACTGGTTTAAGGATGCCAAGTTTGGAATGTTTATACATTGGGGGCTATATTCTATTCCTGGGGGGATATGGAAAGGGAAAACAATGGAAGAGATTAAAGGCCCCAGAATTGCAGAATGGATTATGCTCGCTGCAAAAATTCCTCGTGCCGAATATGCTCAATTAGCTAATCAGTTTAATCCGATAAAATTCAATGCCGATTCTATCGCCAAACTGGCCAAAGAAGCTGGGATGAGGTACATTGTCATTACCTCTAAACATCACGATGGTTTCGCTTTGTTCGACTCAAAAGTGAGTTCTTTCGACGTCATGGATGCGACACCTTTTAAACGGGATATTATCAGAGAATTGCATGATGCCTGTAAACGTCAGGGACTGGAATTTGGAGTTTACTATTCTCACAATATAGACTGGGCGGATGGTTCAGATGCCCAAGCAGCCGAAGCAATTGCAAATAATACGGAAATTGGTCACGCAAACAAAGCCTTTGGGGCAAATACCTGGGACCCAAGTCCGAACACCTTTGAAGAATATTTGCAAAACAAGGCCTATAAGCAAGTAAAAGAATTGATGCAAAACTATCCTGGAATGAAACTTCTTTGGTATGATATGCCTTGGAGGATGAAGCCCGATCAAAGTTTTAATTTTTATAAAATAGTTTATGATATTCAACCACAAGTTATTATCACAGAACGAATTGGCAACGGCTTTGGAGACTACTTTATTCCGGGTGATAATGAAATACCCGAAACTCCCGATCACATTACAAAACCATGGGAAACCGTGGGAACACATAATAATTCGTGGGGCTACAAATCATACGACAACGATTGGAAGAGTCCCAAAGAAGTTCTTTACTGGATGATTGAAATTGTATCGAAAGGTGGCAATTACATGCTCAATATTGGTCCTACCGGTGAAGGCGTCGTTCCTCCACAAAGTGCACATAATCTGAAAGAAGTAGGCCAATGGCTTGCTGTCAACGGAGAGTCCATTTACGGTACACGAAAATGGAGCACAAGCCACGAAGGTCCATCCATTTTAAATATGAAAAGTACAGAGGCTAGGGCAGATAAAGGATTTGAGGTGAGATTTACGTCACAGGATTTTTGGTTCACTAAAAAAGGCGATGCTATTTACGCCATATCCATCGAAAAACCTATAGATAAGGCTATTGTCAAATCGCTCAATAGGAGTATTGGAAAAATCAGATCAGTGGAAATATTGGGTCATGGAAAAGTTCCATTTAAACAAACCAAAGAATCTTTAATTGTGACCATACCAAAAGGGTTTGGCCCTTCCAATGGCTTTGTTATAAAAGCTGAATTATGAAAAGAGTAATCATCTGAAAAACAATACTCATAGCTGATATTCATTATAATTAGAAAACATGAAGCTTCTAAAATCTTCTACACTTATTGTCAGCTTGGTGACAGGAACATTCTTAGCTCCTGCCATTGCACCACCTAAAAGTGAAGGAAAGATTGACCGGCCCAACATCCTTTTTTGTATTGCTGATGATGCGTCTTTTCACCACTTTAGTGCAAACGGTTGTAAATGGGTAAATACACCCGGATTTGACCGTGTGGCCAGACAGGGAATTTTATTTACCAACGCTTATACTCCCAATGCAAAATGCGCCCCTTCCAGGGCAAGTATCCTCACCGGTCGAAATTCCTGGCAACTGGAAGAGGCAGGCAACCATAACGGTTTTTGGCCAGAAAACAAATACCATACCTATTGTGAAGTACTATCAGAAAATGGTTACTATGTTGCATTCACAGGAAAAGGATGGGGACCTGGAAATCCGGGACAAATTGAAGGTAAAGAACGCAGACTGGTCGGGGAGGCTTTCCAAGCAAGGACGATACAACCTCCGGCAGATGGCATAAGTAATGTTGATTATGCAGCCAATTTCGAGGATTTTTTGAAAGAAAAACCAAAAGGAAATCCTTGGTGCTTTTGGTATGGTTGCAGGGAGCCTCACCGAAGATATGAGTATGGTTCAGGGGTGAAAATTGGAGGAAAAAAAAAGAGTCAGATAGATAAAGTTCCAGGCTTTTGGCCCGATAATGATACGATTCGGAATGATATGCTCGATTACGCTTTTGAAATTGAATATTTCGACCTTCATATTCAGCGAATGTTGAAAATGCTCGAAGAAAAGGGTGAGCTGGAAAATACGATAGTTGTGGTGACTTCCGATAATGGCATGCCTTTCCCGCGAGCAAAAGGGTTGGAATATGAATACTCGAACCACATGCCATTGGCAATAATGTGGCCAAAAGGCATTCGCAAACCTGGAAGAATAGAACAAGCCTACATTAGTTTTATTGACCTTGCACCAACATTTCTGGAGAAAGCAGGAATCAGTTGGCAAAATTCAGGAATGGAAGAATCGCCCGGTAAAAGCCTATCCGATATTTTTATTAATAATCCGCAAAAGGACAGAAGCTCAATTCTTCTGGGTCAGGAAAGACATGATTATGGAAGACCTGGAAATCAGGGATATCCCATCCGATCAATTATTCAAGATGGGTTCTTGTATCTGTATGATTTCAAACCGGATCTTTGGCCGGCTGGAAATCCCGAAACCGGCTACCTCAATACTGACGGTTCGCCCACAAAAACAAACATTATAAATATGCGCCGAAGTGGGACTGACTGGTCATTCTGGAATCTATGCTTCGGAAAACATCCACAGGAAGAACTTTACCAAATCAGTGTAGACAGGGAATGCCTTGTAAATCTTGCCAATACAAAGGAATATCAAGTAATTCAGGAGAAGTTGAAAAATAAGCTGTTTATCGAGCTTAAGCGCCAACAGGATCCCCGCGTTTTGGGAAATGGCAATGTTTTTGACCAATATCCTTTTTCATTGAATTCCAGTTATAATTTTTATGAAAGGTACATGAAGGGTGAAGTTAAAAACTTTCAGACCAACTGGGTTAGTCCCGGGGATTATGAGAAAGAGGAAATAAAGTAATTAAAAATGAATACATGGAATCATCAATAAAGGTCTTACTTCAATCGTTTATTTTATTGCCTATTTTGACCGGCGTATGTAAGGGAGAGGACAAGAAACTAATCCATAAGCAATTAGCAAAGCCAAATATCATATATATTTTGGCAGATGATTTAGGTTACGGCGATTTAAAGAGTTTAAACCCTGATTCACATATTCGTACGCCCAATATGGATAAGCTAGTGTCAGAAGGAGTCCATTTCACAGATGCACATTCCAATTCAGCTGTATCCACTCCGACCCGCTATGGAATATTAACGGGAAGGTATACCTTCAGGAGTCGGCTGGAGAAAGGTGTCCTTTGGGGATATTCACCATCGCTGATTGAGCCCGGCCGTGAGACTGTTGCGAGCCTCCTGAAACAAAATGGTTACCAGACAGCCTGCATTGGGAAATGGCATCTCGGATTGGATTGGGCAAAGAAAGTTCCTCAGAAGGAATTACCAGATGTAATATCTGATACTAAAGTTCCCCGTGACTTTGATGACAATGTTGACTATAGTAAAAGAGTGAACGGGGGTCCCTCAGACCATGGATTTGATTATTCCCTAATTATTCCTGCTTCTCTGGATATGAGTCCTTATTGTTATATCAGAAACGGGAAAACGGTGAAAGCTCCAACAGATTATACTGAGGGGAAGAAGGAGGAAACCGATGGCCGGGGAGTCTTTTGGCGTGAAGGAAGAATGTCGCCCGGGTTTAATTTTTATAAGGTTCTACCCAACTTTATCGATTCTGCCTGCCTATACATCAGCGATCATGCCAAACAGAGCAAGCCATTCTTTTTGTACCTGCCTTTACCTTCGCCACATACGCCCTGGCTACCTGCTAAAAAATATGTAGGTCTCTCAAAAGCAGGGAGATACGGTGATTATGTTAGCATGGTGGATGATAAGATTGGGGAGATAATAAAGATGGTAGAGAATTCGGGCATCTCAGAAAACACCCTGATTATTTTTACTTCCGACAATGGTTCTGATTGGCGTCCGGCTGATATTGAGGAGACCGGGCATCGGGCAAATTATATTTACAAAGGCAGAAAAGCTGATATTTATGAAGCGGGTCATAGAATCCCCTTCATTGCCCGGTGGAAAGGG
>JBBQJE010000013.1:0-27219 GCA_038325635.1 Bacteroidales bacterium | reverse complement strand
ATACCCCTACCGGGAAAGCACTGGCAATCAGAAGACATGCCTTTAAGGAACAATTTCTAGCAGAATTTGAGAACGAATGGTATGGAAACCCTTGATTAATTGTACCCAAATGGGTTGCCCTTTGTGGTAACCCACCCAGTTATCCCACCATTACGGCTAAATTATTAATTTAATTGTTTCTATATGAGCAGTATACGAAAAAAACTGTATTCGTTTTTTGGAAAAGTCTTTAAGTTCTTCCACGAACGGAGTCTGTCATTTGCATTTATAGGTGAAAATGGCAAACTGATTATTCAGGCGCTGTTCACTATCTTCTCAATCGGAATTGGTATTTGGTTTTTTAATCACCAAAAGGCGGAACTGGTCGAAATAAGGATTCTGCTAAGGTCGGCAGGATGGCAGCTGATATCGCTTGGGCTCTCGTTAACTGCACTTTATATTGTTATTCAAGGTTACATGTACGTCGCTTCCTTCGCTACCTTTCGCCATCGTTTGCCACTTCGATTAGGAATTATCCTCTTCCTGAAACGGAACTTTATCAGCGTATTTTTGCCGGCCGGCGGAGTCTCATCCTTGGCATTTTTTACTTCAGACATCGAGAAACGGGGGATCACAAAGTCGCATATTCATTTTGCCTCAACTATTTACGGATTTGTCGGTATACTTTCGGTGGTGCTGGTGGCCATACCGGCATTTATCTATGCATTGGCAGACGGAAGTGTCGGTCAAGGCGAATGGATAGGACTCCTATCACTGATTCTATTGCTTGGTTTTCTTTACATTTCTTATCGCTCGTTTGCAAAAAAGGGATCAATTTATTTGTGGTTGATTCGATTTTTCCCTTCACTGGAAGAGTTCATCACGGAGTTGGAAGATTCAAAATTGAATCGCCAGGAGCTCTTAAAAACATTGCTAATTTCTATTTTAATAGAATTTGTGGGTATCGCACATCTTTATGTGGCCATGATGGCTCTTCATGTGCAGCCTTCTCTGTTCGCGGCCTTCCTTGGATACATTATTTCAGTTATTTTTCTAATTATATCCCCATTTTTGCGGGGTCTTGGGCCAATCGAAGTGTCAATGTTCTTTATTTTAGCCAAATACGGGTTTTCAAGCATCGAAGCAATTGCAATAACCTTCTTGTACCGCTTCTTTGAATTCTGGATGCCTTTGATTGCCGGAGCTGTTACTTTTCTTTTGAAGATTAACAAACTGATCCTGCGTATCGTTCCTGCTTTACTTCTTTTTGCTTTAGGAATTGTCAATATTATTTCGGTATTGACACCTGCCATAAGAGAGCGTGTGATGTGGCTCAAAGATTTTATCCCGGTCGATGCCATCGTTGTCTCCAACTATTTTGTTCTGGTGCTTGGACTGATACTTTTGGTTACTGCCTCCTTCATGCTGAAGGGATTAAGAACGGCGTGGGGGATAGCCGTTTTTCTTACGGTAGTTTCTTTTTTCGGAAATCTCACGAAGGCTGTCGACTACGAGGAAGCGTTAGCAGCACTTTTTGTTTTTGCCGTGCTCATCTATACCCGGAAAGATTATTACATCAAGAACAATCCGAAACTTCGAACAGTAGGTATTCAGACGGCCATCTTAAGCATTATTGCGGTCATTCTTTACAGTGTAATTGGATTCTATTTTCTGGACAAAAAGCATTTTGATATTGATTTTGGTCTGTGGCAGTCGATTAGATACGCCGTCCAAAACTATTTCCTGGTAGGAAGCAGCGACCTAATACCATTAGATGGATTTGCCTCAAAATTTATTCTTACCATCAATATAAGCGGATTCCTTTCCTTGGCATTCCTCTTTTATACCTTGATTCGCCCATATATATTAAAAAATACACCAACCAAGGAGGAATTAGTGCGACCCAATTATCTTTTGGGACAATATGGGAACTCCAGCCTCGACTATTTTAAAACCTATCAGGATAAAATGATCTTTGAACCTGAAGATATCGAGGCCTTTATTTCCTATCGGATTGCCGGTAATTTTGCGGTGGTTTTGGAAAATCCGGTAGCAAAAGATGTAGTGTGTATGCGGGAATGCATCCGGTTATTCGATCGGTTTTGTTACGAAAATGGCCTAACGAGTTTCTATTATCGAGTATCTGAAGAATCATTGCCTATCTATAAAAGCCTGAAAAAGAAGTCGATGTTCCTGGGGCAGGAGGGTGTGGTAGATCTAAGTAAATTTTCCCTCGAAGGCGGCTCCCGCAAATCGATTCGTAACGCTATCTCGAAAGTCAAAGACAGAGGATTCAAGGTATTGTTCCATTTCCCTCCGATAAAGGATGGTCAGTTACAGAAAGTAAAATCCGTATCGGACGACTGGCTGGTGGATACTGAAAGGAGTGAGATTATCTTCTCACAGGGGATGTTCGATTGGGAAGAGTTAAAACAGCAAACATTGATAACAGTTGAAAACTCGGAAGAGAAGGTAGTCGCATTTTTGAATATTATTCCGGATTATGCCAAAGGTGAATCTACTTACGACCTTTTACGTAAAACCAAGGACGCACCAAATGGAGTTATGGATTATATTTTAGTCGAAATGTTTGGTTACTTAAAATCCCAGGGATTCGAAACCGTAAATCTGGGATTTGCTCCGATGTCGGGTTTAAAGGATCCTACCAAATTCTCTGAGAAATCAATGAAGTTTGCGTATGAGAAGATTAAGAGTTTTGCCCATTACAAAGGAATGAGAGAGTACAAGGAGAAGTTTGCAACAATCTGGTACAACAAATATCTTATCTACCAACACGACTATGATTTAATGCAAGCTCCGCGGGCATTATCTAAAGTGATCAAGCCATGAGTCTGTTGCACCTCTTGTTTCTTTTTTTCTTTTGGCCTCAAAATACACCTGTCAAAGAATTGCCATTGAAGGTGATGAATGCTTCGGTCGAAACGTCACTCCCAATGATTGTATTTATCTCTGGCGATGGCGGATGGAACACTTTTAATGAATCTTTGTGCGAAAATTTGAATAAAAAGGGCATGCCAGTTGTTGCCTTGGATGCACAGAAATATTTTTGGAGTAGCAAATCGCCGGAAGAAGTTACCGCAGATATTGTTTCTGTTATTGAAGTCTATCAAAAGGAATGGAAGCGAGAGAAATTTGTCTTAGCTGGATATTCCTTTGGTGCCGATATTGTCCCTTTTGTATTGAATCGTCTACAGTTAGAGATCAAAAGCAAACTTGCAACTTCGATCATGATCTCTCCAGATAAAACCGGTGATTTTGAGATTCATTTGTCCGATATGCTTAATCTTGGACTTTCCAAAGGCAAATACGACGTAATTAAAGAGTTGCAAAAGAGTGATAATAGAAATATTGTTGTTTTCTTTGGAAGCGATGAAAACAAAAATACGCAACAAGCCTTTCAGTTAACTGGTTTACGCATCGAAACGCTTGAAGGCAAACATCATTTCAATAGTAGCTACGAAATTCTGGCAGATCGGATCATTGCCGAAATTGAGAAAAATTAAGGTGCTAATAGGTTAATATACTAATGTAAGAATGCTCTGAATAGAGAGTTATCGACGGTAGTCGATATTTAATCTGTGTAATTTGAGTAATCAATGGAGAAAAAGGGGGTATTTGTATTCATATGCGTTATTTGTGGTTAGAAAGGGGTTATTTGTGTTCATTTGCGTTATTTGTGGTTAGAATGGTGTTCGTTTTTTGGCCCTTATCGAGGTAAAATAGTAATCGTAAAAAGTAAATAAAAATGGTAAAGATTAATTTGTGGAAAGGTTTAAAAAGTGCAGGTGTCGTATTAGTATTCAGTCTCTTTACTTCAACAATTTTTGGACAAATGCAGGCTAAAATAGATAGTATTTCTACTATTCCTGCTGATGTCAATCAAATTTTGAAAACGTCTTGTATGACTTGCCATTCTGACGCCGGTCGAGATAAACCCAAAAATGCGGTAAATTTCTCTGTTTGGGATAAGTACAATCCGACAGAAAAAATGATGCTAGCCGGTTCAATTCAAGGCGAGGTGAACAAAAAGAGTATGCCACCAAAAAATTTCCTCAATTCACATCCTGATGCCGCATTGGGCGAAGTTCAGATAGTTCAGATTTTACAGTGGTGTGATTCACTGAAGGCTAAACCATAAAATCTTTTCCTGTTTAAGAATGACAATTCCTTCCAATCGCGACATCTGGCAGATAGCAGGGCCTATCATGCTTAGTTTGTTGGCTCAGAACATCGTCGGAGTAACCGATACCGCTTTTCTAGGAAGAGTTGGAGAGATTGAGCTGGGAGCCTCGGCCATTGGCGGGGTTTTCTACATGATTCTTTATATGATAGCCTTCGGATTTACCACCGGAGTTCAGATTCTGGTTGCCCGTAGGTATGGTGAAAAAAACTATCCAGCAATTGGTCGTATTTTTGACAACAGCTTCTATTTCGTCGGACTCTTTTCTGTCGTGGTGACAGCTACTGTTTTCTTTTTTGGTGATACTTTTCTTCGGCTTGTATTGTCTTCGGACGCCATTTATCAGGCAAGTGCTGAGTATTTGAAGTATAGGGTACTCGGGCTCTTTTTTGCCTCTTCGGCTCTTCTGTTCCGCTCATTTTATACCGGTATTTCTTTTACGAAATACCTAATTGTCAGCGCTGCAATTATGGCCGTGTTGAATATCTTGCTAGATTATCTCTTGATTTTCGGTCATTGGGGTTTTCCCCGGATGGGAATTCAGGGAGCCGGCATTGCCTCTTCGATTTCCGAGGCCTTTGCCTTGCTCTTCTTTATCGTGATAACCTATGAAAATCGCCATCTGAAACGGTATAAATTGTTTATGTTGGTGAAACCGGATCTTCAGATCATCAAAAAAACACTGAACACCTCCATTTTTATCATGCTGCAATTTATTTTGTCAATTGGAAGTTGGTTTGTTTTTTTTATGATTGTTGAAAAGATGGGTGAGAGACCTCTCGCCGTTTCTAACATCATCCGATCGCTTTATATGTTTATGATGATACCCGGTTGGGCCTTGGGTTCTGTTGTTAGTACACTGGTTAGCAATGCGATGGGAGAAGGAAAACCCGAAAAAGTGATGCCTGTTATTTATAAGATAATGAGATTTAGTTTTCTGTCTCTCGTAGCAATTATTTTTATTGCCCTCTTATTCCCGACTTTGGCAATATCTGTTTATACGAATAATGCCTCCTTGGCAGCAGCCACCTTACCATCCTATTATATCATTTTGGGGGCACTTGGTGTGTTCTCAATTATGAGTATTTTTTTCAGTGGTGTTCTTGGAACCGCCAATACAAAAACGACCCTCCTTATCGAAGTGGTTACGTTGGCAGCCTATTTGGGATTTACCTGGTTGATTGGCGTCCACCTAAAATATGATATTGAATGGGTTTGGATGGCTGAATATGTCTATTTCTTTTTAATCGGGATACTGTCGCTGTGGTACCTCAAAAGAGGGAATTGGAGCGCGATAAAAGTTTGAAATGCCCCTCAACTAACCACAGATTACACAGATTACACAGATTTTAACTTCAGGATTGGATTTTTAAATTTCCATTAGCTCCTTCTTCATTTTAAATTTCCACATTAGTTCTTCGATTTGTGCTTAATCAGTAGTCGGAGTGCTTGATCGTAGGTTATGTATTTCCACATCCAGTCGAGCAAAATGAAAATTTTGTTTTTCACTCCGACGATAGAGAGAAGGTGAACGACCGACCACAACAACCAGGCAAAATATCCTTTGAACTTACCGAAGGGTAAATCAGCAACGGCAAGATGTCTGCCAACTGTTGCTAAGGAACCTTTATCGGTATAATGGAAGGCCTTGAGAGGTAAATTTTTATCGATTTTCAGGATATTTTTAGATAATAAGCTCGCTTGTTGGAGTGCCACCTGTGCAACTTGAGGATGACCGTGAGGAAATGCCGGTTCCGTCATGAGACTATTATCGCCTATAGCAAATAGGTTATCATAACCTTCTACCTGATTAAATTTATTTACCAACAATCGGTTGTTTCTACCATAAGCAACATCAGAAATACCATCAATTTTATTAGAAGTAATTCCGGCAGACCAGATAACATTTTTTACATCAATGCTTTCATCATTTGGTAACGAAAGTATCTGTCCGTCATAATTTAGGACTGCCGTATTGGTTCTGACTTCCACTCCCAATTCTTCAAGGTATTTCTTGGCAGTTGTTGACGCTTCTGACGACATACCTGCCAACACTCTGGGTGATGCTTCAAAGAGCATGATCTTCATATTTCTCATGTCCAGTTCCGGGTAATCCTTTGGAAGAACATATTTTTTCATCTCTGCAACAGCCCCTGCAAGTTCAACGCCGGTTGGTCCGCCACCGATAATTGCAACATTCAAATAGGATTTTACATCCTCAGCTTTGGCTTTATTTAGGGCTTTTTCGAAATTTCTTAAAATTCTGTTACGAATAAATAATGCATCCGGTGCAGATTTCATTTGTAAGGAGTTCTGCTCAATTGCTTCATTGCCGAAAAAATTGGTTTTTGCACCGGTGGCAAGAATTAAAAAGTCATACCTTAATACGCCAATGTCTGTTGAGATTTTATTAAGGTCGGTCTGAACCGATTCCAGATTTGCCATCCGAAAATGAATATTTGTATTTTGGAGAACTTTTCGCAAAGGGAAGGAAATGGCACTTGGCTCCAAACCAGACATGGCAACCTGATACAACAATGGTTGGAACAAATGGTAATTGTTTCGGTCGATCAATACAATTTGGAAACTCCTTTTTGCCAGACTCAAGGCTAATTTCAACCCGCCAAATCCGCCTCCAACAATCACAACACGTTTGTTCGTAGGTTCCGGGATGTACAATATGGGCGTTTTTACTGACATATATAAAGAGATTATTTCTAATTAAAACGAAATCTAAATTCAAAAGTTTTCGTTAAAAAGTTAAGAAAATGTAATTAAATTGATCATCTAATCTTTTATCAATGAAGAATAAAACGTTATATTTTGTTAATTTAGATCTATTTATTGAGATTTTGGGATTTGGATTGGTATTTTTGTATTGCGAAGAGTAGACTAGTAGAGGCGACTTTTTAAGTCGTCTAATTGAAAAGTCGAATTTTAATCGTTAAATATTGAACAAAGGATTAATTTAAAAGCATAGAATATGAAGACAAAATTTATCGTGGTTCTGGTAACAATCGCATTGCTAGGATCTTGCGTAAGTTCTAAAAAATTTAAAAGTTCTGAAAGTCGGGTAGCACAGGAGAAACTGGCTCACGCAAAAACCCAGCAAGATTTAGCTAACACCGAAAGTCAGCGAAAAGTTTGCGAAACCAAAGTCGCCGATCTACTAACTCAGCTTCAGGCATTAAAAGAGCAGAACACCTTTTTGAAGGAGAACAATACGCAGGCGCTGAAGCAGCTGGAAAATCTTTCGGTCATTTCGAGCTCACAGGCTGAGAGTATCAAAAAGTCTATGGAAAACATGGGCATCAAGGACAATATGATTTTTAGTCTGCAGTCGTCACTTGCGCAACGTGATTCATTGAATATGGCGCTGGTTATGAATCTGAAGGGAGCTATTGGTAATCTGGATGATAAAGATATTAACATCAAGGTAGACAAAGGCGTTGTTTACATTGACATTTCTGACAAAATGCTTTTCAAGAGCGGCAGTTACAATATCACGGATCGAGCCAGCGAAATTCTTGGTAAAGTGGCTCTGGTGCTAAAAAATCAAAAAGATATTGAGTTTATGGTCGAAGGGCATACCGATGATGTTCCCTTCTTTAGAGGCGACCTTGTTGACAATTGGGATCTAAGCGTTAAGCGTGCCACAGCAGTAGTCAGGGTGCTTCAAAATAAATACGGATTGAATCCAGCTATGATGACTGCTGCAGGTCGTGGCGAATATCAACCGTTGGGTCCAAATGATACCGTGGATGGCAAAGCCGCAAATCGCCGTACTCGGATTGTTATCCTCCCACAATTGGATCAGTTCTTCAAATTGTTAGAAACGCCTAAGAGATAATCAAGTTGCTCTATTAAATGCAAAAAAATAGCGGTTTTCAAACCGCTGTTTTTTTGTCCTATTTTCGGAGGTATTTTTTCAACGAATCCGGAATAACCTGATTCCCTTTGGTTGCAAAACTGTTTTTTGCCTTGTAGTTGGCAAATTGCCTCTGTAGCTGATCCAATAGAGCCGGATTATTTTCCGGTTCGATATCCATGGTAGGATAAATTTGATAAAGCGTTGAGCCCGCAAGGAAGTGTTCGCCACTAATGTAATCAACCAATTCTCCGGTATTTCTTTTGAACGGATAGGAGTTAATATTACGGAAGGAAATATTGGTATCCAAGCCGTGACCAATCCACGAAGTTACCGTTGGTAAAGATAGATCCAACCTATTCTTCAACAAGGAAAGTAAGGATGGCGTGACATCATAATGCGTAACGATGGAGGAGAATTTCTGCCCCTTCTTTAACATCGGTGAATAGATGACTAAAGGCACATGAAAGCGATCGAGTAACGTACTGATCGGGATTTCAGGCATTCGATGGTCGCCAGTTATAACAAAAATGGTATTTTCAAAGCTCTTTAGTTTGCCGCATTCCTGGAAAAAATACCGTAATGCATCATCAAAATAGAGCATGCTGGCATATTGCGCCAGATATTGGCGGTTATAGGTTTTCGCATCCTCCGGCAAATTGATGGTTGTCATTCTCTTCTCAACAAGCTCATTATAATGAGCCTGATCCGGGATTTTAAACGGATTATGCATGGCAATGGTAAGCAGCATATCAACCCTTTTTTCCCGGTCGTTGGTTTTAAGATCGGTTACATATTTTCGGAAAATATCACGATCACCATATCCCCAGGAGAATCCCTGATTGCTTGCCGGCAATTGCTGATAGCCGGAACCGAAATCTTTAATTCCTACTATTTTGGCTGTCCCTTCTCGCCTCAGGAAGCGCTCCATGTTATCGAATTTGGGATCGCCACCATAATAAAAGGAAGAAGAATAACCTGCCCTGTTTATCAGTAAGTTCACAAGGCTAAGGTGGTCCGGCATCTTGTCGCCAAGGTCGGCAAATCCCTTTTCTCCGAAAGGAAGAGAACCCAGCAAGGAGGGTAGTACACTGAATGTTCGGCCCGAAGTACTTAAACAATTTTCCCAATAGAGACTTTTGCTCATCAGGGAGTCGAGGAATGGCGTAAAGCTTCCCAAGTATGCGTTTTCACCGGTATAGGCACGTCCCAGACTTTCGACGATGATAAAGACAATCGAAGGTGCCTGTTTGCCTAGGTTAAAAAATGGTTCGAGGAGATCAGGCGTATGCTCTTCGTGAAGAAACGGATATTCCTGACTGATATAGTTAAACGGATTTCCGGGATCTGGAGAAGTGGTCGCTACTTTTGGAGGTAAGGATTCTCCGGTAGGCATTGATTCCTCTTTCGATTTCGTAGTGGATTTTGCAGCTTCATCCGATGTGTCAATTAGTTTATTATCGATGTTGGAAAGCCGAACAGAATCCGGCGAAATATCAGCTTTGACATCTTCTTTGTCGTTGAGAACATAAGATCCGGATACATTTTTCTGTTGATAATAGTCCAGAATACTTTCGCTAAACAAATTGAATTTATTGGCCGAAATATTCTTCCTGAATTCATTTTTAAACTCTGTTGGATAGGGATTTATACTATTAAAGGGTAATAATGTGAAGAACATGGAAAGAATGACAAGAATAGTAACCGTGGTGGAATACTTTACGGCCGACCATTTATAAAATGCAAAAATAGAAAATGCCAGTAAAGTGAATAGCGGTATCAGGGTAGATAGGTTCATCTCATCCGAAGCCTGGACGGTTTGCTTTATTTCGCTGATTGAGTAACCCATAATATCCGAACCGAGCGGTATCCTAGTTGTCGAAAAATAGTGAAGTAAAGCTAGATTCAAGGTAACCACTATCACAGAAATGGTGGCGTAGAATATTCTGGCGGGTCTTTGTTTAAAATGATCAATTAGTAAGTAAGGAATCATCAGATAGGCTGATAACCTGAGCGATAGCATCAAATCGAATCGGATGCCATAAATCAGATCAAGGGTACTTCCGGCAGGATAACCAACTTTTCCGGAGATAAATAAAATCTCATAAAGCCTTACCAAGATAACTAATCCGATGGTTATGAGACTCAAAGAAACGTATCTTATCAGGGATTGTCGGATTAAATATTTAAGAGGCGGTTTGTATTCCATATAGGTCTAGTTTAGAAGAATCTTCCAATTCCAATGTCAAAAGTGTAGTTACGAACATATCCGATGTTAGGAAATTCATCATTGGATAAGGATGCTCCAATATTTGTTGTCCAGATATGATTGAACAGATGGTTGTATTCTACTCTTATGGATTGCGATTTCATGGTAAGATAAGATGAGCTTCCGTCACCACGACTCCGGTCGTCGGGCGAGATGCCATACCCTAATTTTAATCCGATATAATTTTCAGGATCTGAAAAATAGCGGCGTGCCTGAATGGCACCTGAGACAGAAGTTCCAGTTGATGAGGGTGTTATATATGAGCGTAAAGAAATCCAGTAATTGCCAACATATTTGCCAATGGTGCCTGTGAACATATAAATATCTGAATTGGTAAAATAGAGTGCCCGCATTCCCAGTGAACCTTCAAATGCTTTGGGAAAACTATGATACCATTCGGCCCCTGCCCGCACTTTAGGGAAAATAGCACTATTGGAATACCCTAGGTTGAGGTAGGCGTAATTGTTCTCACTGATCGTCGGATAGGCATCCATTTCGTATTGAAATCCCTTGGTTCCAAATCTATCAGCCCAGTTTAACCGCCCGATAACAGTTCCAATCCGAGTTTTTCTTCCATAAGATAAGGCCGCTAGATGCCATGGGTCTTTGCCTGATTCGTTGTCGAAAAAATCATAGGTATAAACAAGTCGTATCCTGTTTTTCATCTGGTCGAGCCGGATTGCGGTGAGCTTAATCCGCGCTTCAGCATTCGCCGGATTGATCTTCAAAATTGACTCCAGCAACGACGCCGACTGGTCAAATTGCTCCATAGAATTTAGTATTCTGGCTTTTTTGAACATAAAATGTTCGTCTTTTGGATCTTTAGCCAGTGCAATATCACAATAATTAATTGCATCCTGGTATTTTGCATCCCAATACTGAACGTCAGAAATTGCATCAAGAGCATCCCAATGCGTTGGATAAAGCTTTAAAACCTGAGCGACCAATACTCTTGTTGAATCGTATTTGCCATCCCAGGCAAAAGTTCTAGCCATCAGAACGGCCACATCAGAATCAAATTCTTTCGACAATATTTGACGGCAAATCTCCCTTGCTTTGTCTCGTTCCCCCTTGTATGCCAGATCTTTGGCTTCCTGGAAAGTCTGAGCCAGAACAGTCGATCCCGTCGAAAAAAGTAAGATAAGCAAGGTAATTGTTCTGAATACCTTTTTAAGCTTTGAACATGAATTATACCATCTCTTGTTGCGTTTCGTCATAGTCAGGCAGGTGAAATAATTACCGATCACTAAAATAACCAATTTTTTTTTAAATTAGTTCCATTTAAATTGAGGTTGATTAAAATTTGTTTGAACAAAACTTTAGGATAGTTTTATATTTGAGGAATTTCTATTGCGTTTATTTTTTTACACAAGGTATAAAAGTCTAATTTTCATTCTGCATGCGCAAACTAACAATCAAAATAGTAACGAATGAATGCATTTTTTAAAGAAGTAAAGAACGGTCGATTTGGACTTCTTTTTTGGATATTAGTGGTGTTTCTGATGACAGCTTTTATTAGTCGAAGTGTATTGCTGGGTTTCTCGATTCATCAAGTCGATCCGGGTATTTTTGCGTTATTAAAAGTTTATCTTCTTGGATTATTTTTTGATCTGATCGCTTTCTCCTACTTCATGATACCGGTCGTCCTCGTTCTCGTGTTTGTCCCCGATCGGCTATTCAAAAACGGACTCCTGTATTTTCTCGTCTTTTTAATTTTGTTTATTATCCTTTTCAATGGTGTTTCAGAATATTTCTTCTGGGAAGAGTTTGGCGTTCGCTATAATTTTATTGCGGTCGATTATCTCGTTTATACCACCGAAGTTTTGGGGAATATTAACGAATCCTATCCAATTCCTTATTTGGTTGCGGCTATCCTTCTAGTCAACAGTTTAATTTTCTTTTTCCTGGTAAGAACCGGAAAATTGAAATCTATCGTTGCGCGTAAGAGTACGCTACGACTTCGTTCAAAGATTGGTCTTGGCCTGTTAATTTTACCTGTTCTGGCATATTTTCTGGTTAGCCATTCTATGGCCGAAAAGGGTAGCAACCGTTACAATAATGAGCTTTCCAAGAATGGTATTTATTCTCTTTTTGCCGCCTTTTTTAGTAACGAACTGGATTACGAGACTTTTTATGCAAAAAGGTCTAATGAGGATAATTTCAAGGAATTAGATGTGCTTTTAAAGAGTACCAATAGTATTGCGAAAGCAGTTAGTCCTTTTGATGTTACCAGGCAGATTACTAATCCTGGTGAAGAAAAGAAACTCAATGTTGTTTTTATAACGGTAGAGAGTCTGAGTGGCGAATTCTTTGAATACATGGGAAGCAAAAAGGGAAAGATTACACCAAATTTGGATACATTGGTAAATAAATCCTTGTTATTCACCAATTTTTATGCGGTTGGGACTCGAACCATTTGGGGACTTGAAGCCGTCGCACTTTCTGCACCGCCAAAACCCGGACAAAGTGTGATAAAACGAGCTAATAATGGGAACATGTTTTCGATGGGACAAATATTCAAAGAGAAAGGTTATGCACTCAAATTTATCTATGGTGGTTATGGTTATTTCGATAATATGAATGCGTTTTTCGAAAATAACGGATACAGCATTATTGATCGCAGCGATCTAGCCGAAGACGAGATATCCTTTACAAATGCATGGGGTGTTTGTGATCAAGATCTTTTGAATCGTGTTTTGAAGGAGTCTGACCGCTCTTTTGCCCTCGGAAAACCGTTTTTGAATTTGGCGATGACGACCTCTAACCATCGTCCTTTTACCTATCCGGAGGGGCAAGTTGACATTCCATCGGGTAAAAATAGGGAAGGAGCTGTAAAATATTGTGATTTTGCAATCGCAGAGTTTATTCGAAAGGCCAGTCAAAAACCCTGGTTCAGCAACACTTTGATCGTCATCATGGCCGACCATTGTGCCGGAAGTGCCGGACAATCGGAATTGCCTTTTATGGAATACCAAATTCCGCTCATCATTTACAATCCAGGATTGGTAGCTCCACAGAAGATTGATAAGTTATGCAGCCAGATTGATGTTGGGCCAACTCTTTTTGGTCTGTTGAACTGGAATTACGAGAGCAAGTTTTTTGGCAAAGATATTTTCAAAATGGAGCCTTCAGAAGAAAGAGCCTTTATTGCCAATTATCAGAAACTGGGATACATCAAAAATGACAGGATAACCATATTGAGCCCTCAGGAGAAGGTTACCTTTTACAAGATCGATCGGAAAACGGGATCCATGGAAGTGTGTCAGAAAGATGATAATCTATTAAATGAGGCAATTACCTATTACCAGTCGGCCAATTATGTATACCAGAAAAAATTAAATAAGTGGAAATAGAATGGTGTTAATTGCTCTGTTACGATTGTTTTTGCTCAGAGCAGGGATGATTTTTTGTCTGTTTTTGGTGCTGTATCCGATGGTATTATTAGCAGAAGGCAGGAGGGATTCCTTGGTAGTTGTCCATGGTCGAAAAGGCGACAGAATGGTCAAAGCACAGGTATACAACAAAGATTCCGTTAATCGCATGATTTTTTACAAGCCCAGGCCATTCGAGTTTGTTACCAATGTGCCATCAGATTTTGCAGGTTTGTACAAAACCACTGTAAAAAAGGATAATCTGACCAAACTTGCACTGCTGATTGGAGGAACTATTGCCTTAGTTGCATTTGATCAGCAAATAGCCGATGGGATACATAATTTTGGAAATTACATCGGGCTCGACCCTGCTCGAAATTTCAAGAGAATCGAGATTGGTAAATCAAATATCCCTCTGATAGATCTACCACAGAACCTTTGTTCCGGAATGTATTTTATTGGCGAAGGATGGCCAAGTATCATGATTGCTGCCGGTTTTTTGGGCTATGGCATTGCAGGTCATGATTACAGGGCACAGCAAACAGCCTCACAGATGTTCGAGATGTTTTTCACTTTGGCGCTGACCGTCCAGTCGATTAAGCGGATTACCGGTCGTGAGAGTCCATTTCAGGCAACCCGGCCTGGCGGGGCATGGCGGCCGCTTACCAGTCCGGCTGTTTATCAGCAAAATGTTTCATTTTATGATGCCTTTCCTTCCGGCCATTTTGCCACGGTGATGGCCACAATCACCATCATGGCAGGTAACTATCCCAACAATAAATGGATCAAACCGATCGGATATACCGCCTTGGGGTTGTGTGGCTTTGCTATGGTTCACAACGGTGTACATTGGATGGGCGACTATCCGATGGCAATTGCTATTGGGTATGCCTGTGGAAAAATTGCCCTTGCGAGGGGTCACCGAACGGAAACCAAATCAGGAAAACTGTGGAGCTCAAATGCCAGGTTGATACCGTTTGCCTTTGGAAAAGGTGGAGTTGGGATGAATTACAAGTACTCATTTTAAGAAAAAGTTCGATTCTTGCTGGCTTAATGAATTCGAGAAATGGAAATTTAATGTTAAATCAACATATATTGTCAGGTTATTAAATTTGAAAGACCTAACTTCGCACTCTGATTATTGTAAATATTAGTGTGCTATGAATGAGAAAGATATAAAATTACTCTCTGAATTTCCACCGATTCCGACAGCGACTTGGGAGGAACAAATCAACCTCGACCTGAAAGGTAAGGACTATGAGAAGAGCCTAGTCTGGAAAACAAACGAGGGTTTTAGTGTTCGTCCCTATTATCGAGCTGAAAATATTGAGACGTTAGATTTTCCGGAAAGTATTCCCGGACAGTTTCCTTTTGTCCGCGGAAAGCACCGTACCGGAAATAATTGGTTAGTTAGACAAGATATCCTCGTGTCTGATTCGGTTTCTGCAAATAGTAAGGCATTAGATATTCTGAATAAGGGTGTTACCTCTCTTGGCTTTGTTTTCAAAGGTTGCCGTCAGATTTCTGTTGACGAGCTGAAACTGCTGCTGAAGGACATTCATTTGGATGCCGTTGAAATAAATTTTAACCTGGAATGCAAGAGCAAACAGTTTTTTGATATGCTTTTAGCATTGCTAATCGAACTAAGATCTGATCCTTCCACCGTGCATATATCTGTAAACCATGATCCTATCGGAAGGTTTGCATTATGCGGAAAATTCTGTCACAGCGAAGCAGAGGTTTTCGAGAAAGTTAAGGCCATGGTTGAGCGAGGAGAAAAATATCCACATTTGCATCTGTTGGCTGTAAACGGGATCAATTTTAATAATGCCGGTGCCTCTATCGTTCAGGAGCTTGGTTTCTCTTTGGCGATCGGCGCTGAATATATGTCGCGGTTGACCGATTTAGGTTTGGATGCGGCATTAGTGGCAAAAAAAATTCGCTTCAATTTTGGCGTCGGAGGCAATTATTTCATGGAGTTGGCCAAACTGCGCGCTGCCCGTATGTTATGGGCTAATATCGTTAAGGCATACCATCCTGTATGTCAATGTGAAGAATCAATTGGCGATGGGCAGTTTTGTTCGTGTGCGGCCAAAATGTATGCGCATTGCGAGACATCCACCTGGAACAAGACTTTATACGATCCTTATGTTAATATGCTTAGAACACAGACCGAAGCCATGTCGGCTGTTCTGGGAGGGGCGGATTCCCTGACGGTTCTGCCTTTTGATGTGGTTTATGAACAGCCAACCGTTTTTGCGGAACGTATTGCCCGTAACCAACAAGCGTTGCTGAAGGAAGAAGTTCATTTTGACAAAATTGCTGATCCGGCGGCTGGTTCATATTATATTGAAACATTAACTGCATCGATTGCCGAACAGGCGTGGAAGCTGTTTCTGGAGGTTCAGGACAAAGGTGGATTTTTAGCCGCCTTCCGTGCCGGGTTTGTACAAGCACAGGTTAAGGAGATGGCAGAAAAGCGCAAAAAGGCGATCAACTCGCGCAGGGAAAATATTTTGGGTGTCAACCAGTTTCCCAATATCAATGAACAACTCGAACCCGGATTGGATGCTTCACTTTTTGAAGTTGAAGACCAAACCGCGGAGGGTGCCGAAGTTGAAACGATCAAAATTTTCAGAGGAGCCCAGCAGTTGGAGGCCATCCGATATGCAACGGATAAATTTGCAGCAGTAAACGGTCGACCAAAAGCCTGCATGCTGCCTATCGGGAATTTAGCCATGCGGAAAGCCAGGGCTCAATTTTCATGCAATTTCTTTGGAACTGCCGGTTATGAAGTTATTGACCACAACGGATTTGATACGATCGATGAAGGCCTTGCTAATGTATTAGAAGTCAAAGCAAACCTGATTGTTTTATGCAGTTCGGATGAAGAATATACCACCCTGGCTCCTGAACTCTTCAGAAAACTCAAAGGGAGATCAATCCTAGTAATTGCCGGTGCTCCTGCAAATATGGAGGAACTTAAAGCTATTGGCATAGAGCATTTTATCAGTGTTAAAACCAATTTGCTTGAAGCACTTACGGAGTACAATAAAATGCTGGGTATTAATTAATTCGACAATTCGACCATTCGACTATGAGGGAGTGATGATTCCCTGAAATCGAAAATCGAAAATCGAAAATCGAAAATAAAAGAAATGAGACCAAATTTTAGAGAGATAGAAATCAAAGGATGCCCCGATGCCGGGGAATATAAAGAGACAAAGAAACTTGTAGGAGCTGAATCAATTTGGATGACTCCTGAGTTAATCCCGGTAAAAGGCGCCTATACAAAGGCTGATCTGGAAGGGATGGAGCATCTCAATTATGCTGCAGGTAAAGCACCATTCTTGCGTGGACCCTACTCTTCAATGTACGTAATGCAACCCTGGACTGTGCGTCAATACGCTGGTTTCTCTACCGCGGAGGAGTCTAACGCATTCTATCGCAGAAACCTTGCTGCCGGACAGAAAGGTTTGTCTGTTGCCTTCGACCTGGCCACCCACCGAGGCTACGATTCTGACCATCCCCGGGTAACCGGCGATGTTGGAAAAGCCGGTGTGGCGATTGATTCCATTCTGGATATGAAGATACTATTCGACCAGATTCCGCTCAACAAAATGTCTGTTTCTATGACCATGAACGGAGCCGTTCTACCCATTATGGCCTTTTATATAGTCACAGCTCTCGAGCAGGGAGCCAAGCTGGAAGAACTTTCCGGAACCATTCAAAATGATATTTTGAAAGAATTCATGGTAAGGAATACCTATATCTATCCTCCTGAATTCTCGATGAAGATCATCGCCGATATTTTCGAGTTTGCCTCTCAAAAAATGCCAAAATTCAACTCTATCTCTATCTCCGGTTATCATATTCAGGAGGCAGGAGCTACCGCGGATATTGAAATGGCTTATACCTTGGCCGACGGACTTGACTACATCCGTACCGGCATTAAAGCCGGATTGGACATCGATGCTTTTGCCCCACGCCTTTCGTTCTTCTGGGGTGTCGGAATGAACCATTTTATGGAAATTGCCAAGATGCGCGCTGCACGAATGATTTGGGCCAAGATGGTGAAACAGTTTAACCCGAAGAGCGCCAAATCCATGGCCTTGCGTACCCACTCACAAACTTCGGGCTGGTCGCTTACCGAGCAGGATCCATACAACAATATTGGACGCACGTGTATCGAAGCGATGGCCGCTGCATTGGGACATACACAATCCTTGCACACCAATGCCCTGGATGAAGCGATTGCCTTGCCTACCGATTTTTCTGCGAGGATAGCCAGAAACACACAGATTTACCTTCAGCAGGAGACAGAAATATGTAGATCTTTGGATCCCTGGGCTGGATCGTATTATGTTGAATCACTCACCAATGATTTGATGCGCAAGGCTTGGGCTTTGATTGAAGAAGTCGAAGAATTGGGTGGAATGTCCAAAGCTATCGAAACCGGAGTGCCAAAAATGCGCATCGAAGAGGCTGCTGCACGAACGCAAGGCCGTATTGACTCTGCCTCTCAGGCGATTATCGGAGTGAACAAATACCGTTTAGAAAAGGAAGATCCGATCGATATTCTGGAGATCGACAACAGCGCTGTACGCCTATCACAAATCGACAGACTCAATCAGTTGCGGGCAAACCGCAACGAAGCTGAGGTGCTGGCATCCCTTGAAGCTATAACAGCTGCAGTCCAGTCTGGCAAAGGAAACCTCCTGGAATTAGCCGTCGATGCCGCACAGAAACGTGCTACTTTAGGCGAAATTTCCTTCGCCTGCGAGAAAATTGTCGGACGATATAAAGCAACCATCAGAACCATATCAGGCGTGTATTCATCAGAAGCTAAAAATGACGGCGACTTCACCAGTGCGAAGGAGCTTGTCCAAAAATTTGCAGAGAAAGAAGGTCGTCAACCCCGGATCATGATTGCCAAAATGGGTCAGGACGGGCACGACCGCGGCGCTAAAGTGGTCGCCACCGGTTATGCCGACCTCGGATTCGATGTCGACATGGGGCCCCTGGTCCAAACGCCGGAAGAAGCCGCCAAACAAGCCGTTGAAAACGATGTCCACGTGTTGGGTATCTCATCTTTGGCTGCAGGTCACAAAACCCTTATTCCGGCTGTTATTGAGGAAATGAAAAAATTGGGTCGCGAAGATATTATGGTCATTGCAGGAGGTGTTATCCCTTCGCAGGATTATCAATTCCTTTACGATGCAGGTGTTGTGGCAATATTTGGTCCGGGTACCTCCGTAGCCGCCGCCGGTCGTAAGATTATGGAAATACTGATTGCCGCACAGGATTGATTTTACCGTGGTAGTTCAATTAAAAGGAGGTAGAGAGGTTGCATGCAACCTCTCTACCTCCTTTTAATTGAACTACCAGAGTGCAGTTCGTTTTAAGGCTTCCCGTATTACCGGATCCTTTTCCGCCATAACCCTCAGCGCTTTGAGGATTCTTTCAGTTTTATTTTCAACTGGTGCAAGCGTAGTTCTTCGATCGTAGATAACAAAGCCGATTAATCCAAAAATGGACATAAGAACTAGACCGAAGCCCCATGTAAAATAGCTGTCGAATTTGTTGTCCATACGATCCAACCTATTATCAATACCTTCCACTTTTGTCTCCAACCGTACCATTCTGTCACGATCCGATTGAGTATACGGGATTGATCGCTCTTCTGCCTTTGAAAGAAGGACGAAAAATAGAAAAATTATACTAACAACCGATCTTTTCATTTGCAACCGCTTTTTACAAAGATAAGGCATATTATGGACAATATCGAATCAGTATTCCTCCTAATTTATTAAATTCACGCCAATAAATTCTCTTCTCTTTTAACCAAACATAATGAACAAGAGCAAATTCTATTTCGTGTTATTAATTTATTCGTCTATTGCACTTTTTGGTTATTCTCAAGGAATTATACCTAAATCAGCAAAACCAAAATGGTCAAATACTGAACTGCCCGGTTCGATATCTCCCCTTCGAATTTGGTACGCTCATCCTGCTAATGCCTCGGTCGATGATGCTAAAAACGGATGGCAAAACGATGCGGAATGGTTAAAGGCGCTGCCAATTGGAAATGGTTTTTTGGGTGCTATGGTGTATGGCGATGTAAACAAGGAACGGATTCAATTGAATGAGAAGAGTTTGTGGTCTGGTAGTCCGGAGAACGACAATAATCCCGAAGCTTTCAATGCATTAGGACAGATCAGGCAGTTGCTTTGGGAGGGAAAATACAAGGAGGCTTACGGCTTGACCGTAAAGACACAAATCTGCAAAGGTGCCGGATCCGGAAAGGGAAATGGTGCGAATGTGCCTTTCGGATGTTTTCAAACATTGGGAGATTGGTGGTTCGATTTTGAAAATAAGGCGGAATATTCAAATTACTACCGGGAACTTGACCTATCCAGAAGTGTCGTTAAGATCACCTATCAGCAAAATGGAATCCGTTTTGTCCGCGAGATATTTGTCAGTTATCCCGATAGGTCTTTGGTGATGAGAATCACTTCAGACAGAAAAGGGAGTGTCAGTTTCAGCAGTACGTTGACGAGACCTGAGAAGTTTAAAACTGTTTCGGCAAAAGATCACCTCCTTATGACAGGCGTCCTCGATAATGGCAAAGGCGGTTCCGGGATGGAATATGCGGTGCGGTTAAAGGCTTTTGCAAAAGGTGGACAAGTGAATTGTGAGGGTGCCAAGTTGACTGTTAAAAATGCTGATGAAGTAACCTTGTTTTTGACGGCTGCAACAAATTATAAATTATCCTATCCTGATTATCGGGGAACCGATCCGAAAATTTTAACCCTTGATCAGCTTGCAAAATCTTCCTCCAAAACATTTTCTGCTTTATTGAAAAATCATGTAGACGATTACTCACTCCTTTTTAGGAAAGTAAATTTGCTGCTTTCTCACAACGATCCGGATACCATTCCGACCGATACCCGCCTGAAAAATCAAAAGCAAAATCCGGATGACCTTCATTTGCAGGAGCTTTATTTTCAGTATGGCAGGTATTTACTGATTTCTTCCTCACGGGAAGGCTCGCTGCCGGCCAATTTGCAGGGGATATGGAGCAATAAGATTCAGACCCCATGGAACGGCGATTACCATACCGATATCAATGTACAGATGAATTATTGGCCTGCCGATGTGACCAATCTGGCTGAATGCCATACCCCATTAACTGCTTTGATCGAATCACTAGTTAAACCTGGCGAGATTACTGCCAATGAGCAATACCACGCCAGCGGCTGGTGTGTGCACCCAATTACCAATGTTTGGGGCTTTACAGCCCCCGGTGAGCATCCCGGCTGGGGAATGCATGTTGGAGCCGGCGGATGGTTGTGTGAGCACCTGTGGGATCATTATACATTTACTCTGGATCGTCAATACCTCGAAAGGGTTTATCCAATTCTGCAGAAATCTGCCCAATTTTACCTCGACTGGCTTGTAAAGGATCCCGTAACCGGGAAACTGGTATCCGGACCGGCTCCTTCGCCTGAAAATGCTTTCAAAGCTCCGGATGGCTCCATTTGTAAGATTAGCATGGGTCCGTAGCACGATCAGCAGATCATACATGAACTGTTCATCAATGTGCTGAAAGCCTCGAAAGTACTGAATATCAAAGAGCCGCTTGCTGAAAGGATTCAAACGGCATTAGATAATCTTGCGATGCCACAAATTGCTCCTGATGGCCGATTAATGGAGTGGGCCAACGTATTTCCCGAAACTGAACCAACTCATCGGCATGTTTCCCATCTCTATCTTTTGTATCCCGGCACCGGACTGAATATTCAAAAGGAACCAGAGATGGCCTCCGCTGTTAAGAAGAGCCTGGAAGGTAGGGGAGATGGTGGAACGGGATGGTCGCTCGCTTGGAAAATAAATTTCTGGGCTAGGCTAAAGGACGGAGACCATGCCTATCTAATGTTGAAGAATCTGCTCCGTCCATCCGGCAATCTGGGTACCGATTATGGCAATAGCGGAGGCACCTTCTACAACCTTTTTTGTGCACATCCTCCTTTCCAGATAGACGGAAATTTTGGCGGTACAGCCGGAATTGCCGAAATGCTTTTGCAAAGCCACAATGGCTTTATCGAGCTGCTTCCCGCACTTCCAAAAGTATGGGAGTCCGGCAGCGTTAATGGCTTGGTTGCCAGAGGAGGGTTCGTAATTAGCATGGTTTGGCAAAATCATCGCATCCAGTCGGCTGAAGTGGAATCCCAGTGCGGCGGTGAGTGTATCATTAAACTCAATTCCCCAATGCGACTGGAAGGAGAATTCAGCAATACAATAAAATCGGATGGTGGTAATTTACTTTCATTTAGTACCATCAAAGGAAAAATATATCGATTAATTGAGGTTCCGGGCGTTAAGTGAGATACCCAATTCGTCCTTATTTTTCATTTTCAATTCTTTCTGCTTTATAATCAAGAATTTTTTTAAACACTATTGCCAATTTGAAAAATAAATCTTTCCTTTGCATCGCGAAAATCGGAGCGATTTGTTCGAGTATTCCCGAATGATTTTCGAGTAATAGCGGCTCTTTTAAGCTATAAAGGAGATTTTAATGGTCTGTTCATCTAAGGGTTAGGATTCAAGATTTTCATTCTTGCCATAGGGGTTCGAATCCCCTACAGACTACATTCACAAATTGATCCGATTTTTTAATCAATATTGTGTCGTAACAAAAAAAGTAGTATTTTTACGACCCCAAACAGGGAAGTTCAAAAATGGTCTGTTCATCTAAGGGTTAGGATTCAAGATTTTCATTCTTGCCATAGGGGTTCGAATCCCCTACAGACTACAATTATAATTTGACTAAGAAATTTTTATAAAATGGCAAACCATAAATCGTCGATCAAGAGAGCAAAACAGAGTGAAGTTCACCGTGTTCACAACAAGTATTATTCAAAAACTACCCGTAATGCAGTTCGCGAATTACGTTCAACCACCGAGAAAGAAAAAGCTGCAGAGCTTCTTCCTAAAGTGGTAGGAATGTTGGATAAATTGGCTAAAACCAACGTTATCCACAAAAACAAAGCTTCTAACTTGAAATCAAGTCTGACGCTGCACGTCAACGCACTTTAATAAGTTCAAACAATACATTTCGAGAGGGTACCCAAATTGGGTGCCCTTTTTTGTGCAATACTTTCTCTTTTCTCCCAATTTTGGTGTAACTTGAGATAGATAGTTTTACCGATAACTTCCCGGTAAGCAATCTCAATTTATGAGCAATTACCGCAAACTTGGTATCAAAGCCTGGGCAGTAGAGGATCGACCCAGGGAGAAATTAGTGAGCAGAGGAATCTCTTCCCTCACAGATGGTGAATTAATAGCTATCCTAATCTCCAGTGGAAATAGCAAAGAGTCGGCAGTGGAGCTATCGCGCCGAATTATGGACTCTATCCACCACAACCTGCATGAGCTTGGTAAGCTGAATTGCGATGAATTGAAGCGTTTCAGAGGGATTGGCGAGGCAAAGGCGGTGACCCTGATCGCGGCTATGGAATTGGGTAGAAGACGAAATCAATCGGAAGCACTCGAAAAGGGACAGATAAAAGGAAGCAAAGATGCAGCTAATTACCTTCGTCCCGAAATTGGCGACTTGTCACACGAAGAATTTTGGGTCATCTTCCTTAACCGACAAAATAAGGTAATCGACAAGCAAAAATTGAGCCAAGGCGGTATGACAGGCACCGTAATTGACGTACGTCTGGTGTTAAAGCTAGCACTCGAAAAGCATGCCACCTCCTTGATATTCTGTCATAATCATCCTTCAGGTAATTTGGAACCCAGTGATGCTGACAGAAAAATAACCCGACAATTGAAGGATGCTGCGGCATTGATGGAGATCCCTGTCATCGACCATTTAATTGTAACACAATCGGGTTTTTTTAGCTTTGCTGACGAGGGGATGTTGTGATATCTATTTATTTTTCGATGCCAGCAAGATTACGACACCACCCAGCCCTATCATAGCAATGCCAATCACGGGAGACCAGCTAAAATTGTGGGGCTTGTTTTTGGTGATTTCAATGCTCCCCAGATCAACCACTTTTTCTTTGGTAAAAAATTCCAGGGAAGTAAAAATCGTTAATGCTATGCCGAGGATCAAAATTATAAAGCCTGTAATTTTCATGCTGTATGTTGTTATTTGAATTGTTATTCGGTGGATGTATGGTTGTAAATCCGGTTTCCAATGCCGGACAATATTCTTGAAGCATTTTTTTCAATTAAAGTCGCTGCAATACTTTCAACAAATACAGAACTTAGAAAACCTTTGATGCTGCGGCTTCTTCCCAGAATTTTATCGAGTAGAAAATTAGAACCCACAATTAGTCCAACTTTTCCAACTTCAAAAAGCATCTCTTTCTGTTTTGCTACTTTAAAAATAGATTTTTCCAGCAGTAGAATAGGGTTAAAAGAATCGGCCAATTCGTTGAAAGCGTATTTAAGTTCTTCCTCCTGGTTTAATTTGTCATCCTTCAGTTGAAGGATACGAAATTCAAGATCCTCGTAATTGTTCACTTGTACGGTTTCCATTTTTGCATAAAGTAGTGACGTTTTCATTCTAAATTTCCGTTGAATGTCTTTTGGATGATTCTATCCCTGATGGGCTTTTGCAACAACGATTTTCGACCAATGATGAAAATGAGGCTGACAATGAAATAAAATCCTGCTACATAAGTGAATCCGGAATAGGTATCACCGTGAATGGCAGATAGAAAAAGCCCGACCCATAAGCTGATAAAAAAAAGAAACATAAAGACCATCATAACCACGATGAGTCTACTAATCAAACTCGAACCAATTACAGATGAACGTCCAATCGCCTCCAGTTTTTTTATTTCGTAACTTGTTGATATAAAGCTTTTCAGTTTATCGGTAAGTTCTTCTAATATTCCAGGGCTTGACATTTTGATTGATTTTATAATTGTTCAAATATTAATCTAAAAAAAGTACGGTCGACCCAAAAGCATCTGCTAGTATGTCGACCGCTTTTTCATAATGATCTTGCATTACGTCTATTTATGGTTGACACTGCTCACTACTTTGTGAACTTTTTCTTTTGCAAGATCTTCCAATTCTTCTGCCTTGTCGCGAAGTTCAGATGCTTTCTCTTTCATTTTTGACTTGATCTCTCCGGCCATGTCTTTGGCTCCGTTTGCCAATAGTTTGCGGGTTCTGCTTCCTTTGTAAGGAGCAAAAAGAAGTCCGAGTGCTCCTCCGATAAGTCCACCGACGATCATACCGCCAATTACTTTTCCTGAATCATTAAATTTTGCCATGTCTTTTGTTTTTAATTTTATTATTACTAGAAAGGGTTTCTACCCCTGATAACTCGCAGTAATACTGCAACAATTGCTATAATCAGTAAAATATGGATGACATTACCGGCACTGTATGCAAAATAGCCGGTAGCCCAAATGATTAAAAGAACAATTGCGATGATATAAAGTAGGTTACTCATTGTAGTGTAGTTATTTTACGTATTGCATTCTTAATTACAAATGTGCTGAACTTGTTGGTTTTATGTGTTACAAAATTCTGGTAAAAAGTTACATGAATCACAGATGAAGGACTAGAATCAATAATTTGGATGATCTCAGGTTAACCATAAGGACTAGTGTTTCTTTATCGGAATGATCAGGAGAGATGTTCCTGTTTGCCGAAGAACCTCTTCGGTAATACTCCCTAAGAGTATTTGATCCAGCCATCTTCGACTGTGCGATCCCATCACGATAATGTCAACATGCTTATGTTTCGCGGTGATAACAATCTCATTGGCGCAAGGCCCTTTCCCAATTATCGTTTGAATAGAGTCATCACCTAAATGATGTTTCATTTTATCCAGGTAAAATTGTGCTGCCTTTGGAAGTCCGTCCGTATCGATCAGATTAAAGAAATCAATATTGTTGTATCCTGCATACCCCAAAATGGGGGAGGATTCAGCAGTCGAATAGTACTTTTCATCAGATATTACATGGAGTAGAATCACTTCTGCACCCATGGATTTGGCTATTTCATAACCTTTATCTGCAACTATTTGTGCAGAATGATCATAATCTACGGCGATAAGTATTTTTTTCATGGTACTAATTTTGATGATTGAAAGTGATACTAAATGAAGTTGTAAATCTTAATCTAAGTCGTGAATCACTACTACTGATACAATAGTTTGTACAGTTCTTTCAAATCAGGAGATAAGATCACTTCAGTTCTTCTGTTACTTGCTCTGCCTTCGGCTGTCTCATTTGTTTTTACCGGGTGAAAGAGGCCTCTGCCGGATGCTGTAATTCTATTGGGGTCGAATCCATAATCGACAGTCATCGTCCTTACGATAGATGTTGCCCTTGCTGTGCTCAGATCCCAGTTGTCTTTAAATTGTTTTGTCTTGATCGAAACATTGTCGGTGTGACCTTCTATCATTACGGAAATGTCTGGCGTGCTACTCAGTACTTGTGCAAGTGATTTTAAGGCTTCTTTACCCTTTGGATCCACAACATCGCTTCCTGATTTGAACAACAGTTTTTCTTCCATTGAAACATACACATTGCCGTCTTTTATATAGACAGATAATTCGTCTGCTTTGTATTTAATAAGGGCATCAGCAATGGTATTCTTCAATTTTAACATGACGTCTCTTTGTGATTGAATGATGTTCTGAAGATTTTTTAATCGCATAGCCTGATCGGCAATAGTCATCTTTGATTCTGCTGAAAGAGCTTTTAAGTCTTTTAAAACAAATGCATTATCCTTTTCTAAGGATGATTTGTCTGCATTTAATTTCATAACATTGGCATTGCACTCATCCAGCTGGGAATGTGTATTAGTGTTCTCGCTTTGGAATTTGTCTGCACGTGCTTCAGAAGCCAGGAATTTTTTCTTCGAAACGCAGGATGTAAATACTAAGCCAAAAATAATCGACGATACGGTGATAAATTGTAACTGATTTTTCATTTTTCATTATTTATAAGTGATGTAAAATTTCCTCCTGATACCTGGATGCATTTCCATTGTTTAATGCATCGCGGACATAATTCGTTCTAATTCTTCTCTTGTTTGGTAAAGCAGGATTTGATATCTTCCTAAGATTTCTTCTTTTCTGCCCTCTTCCAACAGTATATCATCTTCCGTTAAGGAAGCGAATTTTTGTTTCAGCCTGCCTTTCATCTCATTCAAGCTTGCCTTCGTTTCTTCATTTTTCATGTAAGGATGTCTTAGAGGTGAATACATTTTCACATGACAAAGTTGCAATTGGCAGGGTCAAAATCCTTTATACAATTTCACAAAATTGTTACATCATTCACAGATTATTGGACGGCATTTACTTTCTTTTTTTTGTCGGAAATACCACAGGCAATAAGAACGTCCAATAATTCTTTGAGATTAATTGTTGCGTAGGAAGATGAATGGTCTGACATTGCATAGGGAATAACCAAATCGTCATTATGTATAATGGAGCCGCATGAATAGATCACGTTTGGTACGTAACCTTCTCTTTCTGATTCATTTGGTG
>JBBQJE010000012.1:0-28452 GCA_038325635.1 Bacteroidales bacterium | reverse complement strand
CATATTCGAATTTGTCTTTGACGATAACAACAACATTCACCTCGTCAGGACTGTTTTCAAAAGGCGCTATTTGAAAAATAACATCTTCAAGGTAGCCGAGATCTCTCATCAATTTTTCGTTCTCTGCCATTAACAATGGATTAACTTTATCCCCAACTTTGAAAAACAATTGCATCCGAAGTTTGCTTTTTGCTGTATTCATGTGGAGGGTATTTCCGGCCTTTTCAATCCATTTTGTTGCAACCACGGAAGTATCTCTAATGGAAGTACCGAAAGGATGCAATCTTAAGAACTTGATTGAAGCAATTTTTTTTCCATCAAATTGTTTGAAAAGCGTTGTGCTATTGACACCCGTATTCACAATTGCCGTATGTTGCGATGTAATAAAATGTCCAAGAAGATTTTTTGTAAAATTATTCTTAATGACTAGTGCATTTAAACTGTTTTTATATGATAAGGTGCCAACGGAGACAAGTTTTAAGGTATCGGCAGATATCAGTTTTAGGTAGGGCAATTTTTGAGGTAGTAATTTTGGAATAATTGATGCTTGCGTTTCTATCGAATCTTTTGTATTCTTAGCCTTGATTGATTCCTTGAGAGTTGCCAAGTTGTTTTCTGTCAGAGTATTCAGTCCTTCCATTTCTTCAAAAAGAGATTTTAGTTCTTTTGATGATATGGGAGTTACATACAAAAGCAGACAAAGGATGCAAATCAGGAGTTTCAAAATATAAATTCCGGTATTTAGTTAAAATTTAATTTTCAGTTTCATTCTTTGAGTAAAATAATATTTGCGACTGGTCGTTCTCCCGATTTGTCACTGGGCTGATTTTGGATTCCTTTTTCTTTTCCATCATTGATCCAAAGTGTCGTAGAACCTCCACCATCAAGGTTTATTGCATTGCGACAGTTGAGTCGGAGTAGAAATTCCTGAGTCTCTTTAAGATTCATCCCTGATGCTGTTTCACTTCGTCCATCGATGGCAATAAAGAGGATACTTCTTTCGGCGGTTTCACATAAACAGCTTCTCGGATGCCTTTTCCGGACAAAATCAGAATTTTCGAGTGCTGTTTTTTGTCCGCCAACCAGTAAAATTGGACCGGAAACTAATACTGATTTCTCTAGCGATGATTGTTCATAAAATGATTCATTTTTTGCTTTTTCAATTATTAGGTTCCCGGAGTAATCAACTATTATTGCACCATTCAGTAAGGAATCACTTTTTGCCCATTTTTCTTTATAATTTCTATTTCTGGCAATAACATTTCCGTTCGATTCTAAATAGGCGACAGAACCTCCTTTCGATACGTCAAAGAAACCTCCGTTCAAGGCAATCCTGGCGTTGGTTTCTTCCCCGAAGAGACTTGTTTTTTTGAGAGTAGAATCAGAATAGGCTATCTCAAACTTATAGTTAGAAATAGCTCTTCTTTTAACTTCAACGACAACAATATTTTGCTTTTCATTAAAAAGGAAGTTCGAGTTTAGATGGTAAAGAGCTATGTTTTTAAGGTTGAAGGGTAATTGATATTTTGTAAGATTAATTACCTGACTTATAGCCGAAAATTTTATGGTTATCAGGATAAATAGAATAATTACTAATCGTTTAATGAACATCTTTTCGCGTTTTATGATCTCAATAAAGCAATATTACAAAACCTTATTCTACTTTCAATACAATACTAACTTTCGGCCATGATATTCCCCTGAAGGGATTATTTTTGAAACCTGATCAAAATTTTCATGAGTTACTTTTCCTGCAACGATTATTTTTACTTGAGGAGAAGCTAATTCAATCATCTGGTTCAGTAATCGCTGCCCTTCTACAGCTGTTTTTTGTCCTCCTGAAGATAGAATATGATCAATTTGTATCTCTTTTAGAAAGGCTACGCCATCTAGTATATTCATTGATATATCAATAGCTTTATGAAAGGTAACCTTCATGGGTTTTGATAATTGAACAAGTTGTTTGGTGCGATCTTTATCAATATGGCTGCTATGATCAAGAATGCCTAGGACAACTCCGTATGCACCCAAATTTTTACATTGAAGAATGTCCTCTTGCATAATCTCGAATTCTTCTTTTGAATAGATGAAGTTGCCACCTCTTGGCCTGATCATGACCATCACAGGCACGGATAATTTTTCCAAACACTTTTTAATCGTTCCATAAGAAGGTGTTGTGCCACCTAATGAAAGATTTTCACAAAGTTCAATGCGCGTTGCACCCGCTTCAACAGCCCTTAGAGCTTCGTTATAAGACTCGACACAAACCTCTTTCACGTAAGTCATTTCATTTTCAAAGTAAAATTATCGAAATTTCACCTCTAAATTAATTGTTTTTTGACGGATCAAAGCAAGTCATTACATTTGTCCAAAATTATAGGATATGGCTCGATACGCGTTTTTTCTTTTTCTCTCCATCGTTTTCCCGTTTTTTCTCTTCGCTCAAGGACATACAACAGTTTCAGCTGCTACCCCAAGGCTGATTGTTGGTTTCGTAGTGGAGAACATGCATCCGGATTATATTGAACGCTATTGGGATAAATTTGGTGAAGGAGGCTTCAAACGGATATATTCCGGTGGTTTTATATGCGCTAACCATCACATGAATAATCTTGTTCAGCGACCGGCAATTGGTATGGCAACCTTGTATACCGGAACCACACCATCTCACCATGGGATTGTAAACGACAAGTGGATTGATCGGTTGAAAAACAAAGAAACGGATTGTACCGTGGATAATGGATTTAATACTGTTGGTTCTGAGTCGAAATTTGGTCAGCATTCTGCCTCCCAGTTGATGGCTCCAACACTTGGGGATCGGATGAAACTGATCACCAAAGGGAGATCAAAGGTATTTAGCATCGCTATGAATGATTATGCGGCAGTTTTCTCAGCCGGTCATGCCGGTGACGGTGCCTTTTGGTTGGATGATAGTTCCGGGAACATGATATCGAGCTCCTATTATATGGATAAATACCCGGTATGGGCAACTGAGTTTAATAAATTCAAACTTGTTGATAAGTATTTGGGTTCAACTTGGAAAACATTGCTTGATCAGATTTCCTATTCGGAAAGTGTTGAGAGTGCTTCGCTGCATGAAACAGGATTTTTAGGGAAGTACACTAATTTTCCTTATGATCTTTCACAGTTAAAAAAAGAGTCAGGAGGATCATACTCTATCCTTCGAAGTACTCCTTATGCCAATAATTATTTGAAAGATTTTGCCTTGCAATTAATTCCAAAAGAACAGCTTGGTTATGATTTTATACCTGATTTGTTAACTATTGTCTTTTCCGCGATGGATAAGGATTGGAGCAATTTTGGTCCATTATCGATAGAGATGGAGGATACTTTCCTTCGGTTGGACAAAGATATAGCTGAATTATTAAAATACATTGAAAGCGGATACGGAACAGAAAACGTACTGTTTTTTCTTACATCAACTTCTAGTGTTTCGTATCATGCCGAATACCTTAAAGAAAAATTTAAGTTGAATACCGGAATTTTCAATCCGGAAAGTTCGGTCTCTCTGTTAAAATCATTTTTAAATATTAAATACGGTGAAGGTGGCTGGGTTGAAAAATTCTCAAATCAACAACTATATCTGAACCATGAACTGATTTCAAAGAAAAAACTCAATCTTCATGATATGCAGACTGAGACAGCGCGATTTTTAAATCAATTTGAAGGCATTGCCTATGCCAAAGCCGCTACAGACATTGAATCAGACAATTTTTTGGGTGGACCACTTTCCGCTTTTCAAAATAATTTTCATGTCAAGCGGTCTGGAGATGTAATGATTCGTTACGAGGATGGATGGCTTCCTAAGGAGAAATTTAAGTCAATTGATTATACCGACAACGATCAGATCCCATTGGTATGGTATGGTGCGGGTGTAAAAAAGGGTACAACCTTACAAAAGACAGATGCTACTGATGTGGTACCCACTATATGTGCCAAGCTGGGAATTGTTCCTCCAAGCGGAAGTACTGGGAGGGTGATTGAAGAAATTATTAAATAAAGAATACAAACATTCCGCCAACGGCAAGAAATGCACCAATGACTTCTTTCCAATTAAGTTTCTCCCCCAGAAAAAGTACTGAGGGCAGAAGGATGAAGACGGGAACAGTTGCAATCAGAGTCGACGCAACGCCTACTTTTGTATGCTGAAAGGCAAGAAGGCTAAGTGATACACCTAGAAATGGTCCAAAAAATGATCCAATCAATAAAGGCTTAAGGGCTTTTTGATGTAGAATGGATGTTGTGACCTTCTTCCAATTTTTTGTCAGACTGATAATTAGTAAAAATCCGATTATCCCGGTAATTGTTCGTATTTGTGAAGAGGCAAAAGGATCGTAATTTCCCATTCCAAGTTTGGAAAAGACGGCACCTATTCCTTGTCCTGCAGCGCCCCCAAATGCCAACAACAATCCCTTGATTGGATAATTTAAACCATGAGTCATTTTGTCGTCTACTTCTTCCCTTTTTAGAATTACAATTGCTATGCCGGAAAGGACTAATAACATACCCAATAAGTTAAGCCAAGTAAAGCTTTCATGTAAGACAAGTACTCCGAAAACTGTCGCGATTGGCGGAGCCAGAGACATGATGAGCATGGATACCTTTGCTGATAGGTAGGAGTATGAGGTAAAAAGGAAGTAGTCGCCAAGTACAAACCCAATAAAACCCGAGACAGAAAGCCATTTCCAGGCTTCAGGTGATGCATCGGTCGGTAGCCAAAGTCCCCTCATAACTTTTGACCATGCCATATACATTATCATCGCGAATAACAACCTGAATAGGTTTACAGTCAAGGAGCCTGCCCGACGTGTGGCAACAGAGAAAGTTAGAGCAGAAACTGTCCAGCAGATTGCTGTAAGAATTCCGGTAATTTCACCAAGGTGACTTATTTGCATCAGAATATTTTTGAAGAGCCCAAATGTAGATAAAGAGATTAGAATACGCTAATTTTGTTTTTTATGGAAATAATAGCTTCTTTTTTGAATTTTAAGTTGATTGCTTTATAAATTTTATCAATTTTGATGCATATTTTGTTAATCTTAAACTCTAACTAATGAGACTAATCATTCAACCTGAAGCAATCAGTGTAGCCAAATGGTCTGCCAATTATATTGCCCACAAAATTGGTAATTGCAATCCTACACCCGAGAATCCATTTGTTTTGGGACTTCCTACCGGTAGCACACCCTTAGGAACCTATATTGAGTTGATTAAACTTCACAAGGAGGGTAAAGTCTCATTCAAAAATGTGATCACTTTCAACATGGATGAATACGTAGGGATTCCGAAGAGTCATCCACAAAGTTATTACACCTTCATGTGGGATAATTTTTTCAACTTCATCGATATTAAAAGGGAGAATGTCAATCTGTTGGATGGCAACGCTGTCGATCTCAGAATGGAGTGCAGCAGGTATGAAGCTAAAATTAAATCTGTGGGTGGTATTGATCTTTTTCTTGGAGGTGTTGGGGCTGATGGCCATATTGCCTTCAATGAACCTGGGTCAAGTCTGACATCCAGAACCAGAGACAAAGCATTGAATACAGATACCAAAATAGTTAATAGCCGTTTTTTTAGCAACGATGTGGAACAAGTACCTAAAATTGCCTTAACAGTAGGTGTTGGGACGATTATGGATGCTCAGGAAGTTTTAATTCTTGTGACAGGTCATAATAAAGCCCGCGCCTTGCACAAGGCAGTAGAAGGAGCAATTAATCACATGTGGACTATCTCAGCACTTCAACTTCATTCGCACGGTATGATTGTATGTGATGAGGAAGCTACTATTGAGTTAAAGGTTGGAACTTATAAGTATTTTAAAGAAATAGAGAAGGATAATATTGATCCTGAAACTGTTTGGACTAATAATAGAAGAACTTGTTGGTAAAGTACAAGAATCAAGATAAGAATGCTTCCTTATCTTTGTCCTAAAGTTGCTACCATAATAGCCTTTATGGTATGCATTCTGTTTTCTGCCTGGTCGAAAACAATGGATGCAGGGCTTTCGAATACCTCCTCGGTTACTTCCATTGATTCAATCCCAAATTTTTGGAAGATTTCTTCTCCTGTTTTTGTTTCACGGTTATGGTAAGACGGAAGGCAATGCAAGAATTTAACTTTAGCATTTCCGGTAAGCTGCATCATTTGCGTATTGACCTGATAGGGCATCAATAACTCGATTCGTTCCTGCCAGACATTAGCTGGTTCTCCCATTGATACCCAAACATCGGTATAAAGGAAATCACAATCTTTAACAGCTTCCTCAACCTTTTCAGTAATCGTGATTTTGGCGCCGGTTTGGAGCGCTATCTCTTTGCAAGTAGCCTGTAGTTCTTCTGTCGGTTGACATTTTAATGGTGCTGCTGCTCTGAAATCCATTCCCATTTTTGCTGCACCTACCATCAGAGAGTTACCCATATTGTTCCTTGCATCACCAAGATATGCGAATTTTATTTGAGCTAATGGTTTGCCTGAGTGTTCTCGCATGGTAAGAAAATCAGCAAGTATTTGCGTAGGGTGAAACTCGTCAGTAAGTCCATTCCAAACAGGAACTCCGGCATATTTTGCAAGTGTTTCAACGAGCTGCTGACCATATCCCCGATATTGAATTCCGTCGTACATTCTTCCCAGAACCCTGGCAGTATCTTTCATGGACTCTTTCGAGCCAATTTGCGAACCAGTAGGACCAAGGTAAGTTACATGCGCACCCTGATCATAAGCAGCGACCTCAAATGCGCATCTGGTCCGAGTGGAACTTTTTTCGAATATAAGGGCAATATTTTTGCCCGTTAATACAGGTTCTTCCGTTCCACTCTTTTTGGCCCATTTCAATTCGGCAGCCAGATCGAGTATATAGTCAATTTCGAAAGGCTGAAAATCTAATAATTTTAGAAAATTCTTGTTATAGAGTAAGTGGGACATAAGGTAGAATTTTAAGATGGATAGTTCATGGTAATTTTAGATCCGTATGATTTGTCCTCCAGTTTTGATGCTTCGGTAATGATGCTTTTGACTCCTCCTTTTTCGACAAATTTCATAGCAGCAATAATTTTAGGAGCCATGCTCCCTTCTGCAAATGTACCTAATTCAAGATATTTTTTTGTATCCTGATAGTCTAGAAACTCCAACTTTTCCTGAGTAGGCTTTCCGAAATCTTTGTAGATAAATGAGACATCGGTCAGAATATAAAACTCATCAGCACCAACACCAGAAGCAAGAACAGATGAGGCAAGGTCTTTGTCAATAACAGCATCTGCGGTGCGTAAGTCACCATTTTCATCATAAAAAACAGGAACACCTCCACCTCCGCAGGTAATTACAACATTACCTTTTCGAGCAAGTTCGCCAATGAGTTCAAGATTAAGAATGGTTTTGGGAGTAGGTGAGGGCACCACTCTTCTCCAGCCTTGTTCGCTTTTGGTACTCTCTTTGAATGACCAGCCTTTATTTTCTTCCAACAATTTGGCCTGATCTAAACTATATGTTGCTCCTATTCGCTTGGTGGGATTTTGAAAAGCAGGATCATTCGGATCAACTTCCACCATACTTACCAGCGTAATAACATTACGCCGGATACCGTATTTGTTGAGAGTATTTCTGAATATTCGCTCGATCATGTAACCAATACCACCTTGTGAATCGGCAACACAAACATCCAGAGGCATTTGTGAAATGCCATAAACCTGCTCTCCCGCATCATTGCGCAGCAATATATTGCCAACCTGAGGGCCATTACCATGAGTAATAATCAGATCGTAACCATCCCTGATAAGGAAAAGTAAGTTCTCAATAGTCTCGGCAGTATGGATCTCTTGTTGCTCAATGGTGCCTTTTTCGTGATCACGTAACAGTGCATTGCCACCCAGAGCAACGACGGCAAGTTTATTCATCGCTGGTGAAATTCGGTAGTTAAATTTCGACGAAGGTAGAGACAGTTTTTGGAGCAATTCATGATAAAATTACATACTGCTTATCTCATCTTGTCAATCCGGGATTCTCAGTAATAGTTTAAGATTTTTGGCTGGTTCCGACTCTAGTAAATCAAACCCAAGTTGTGCATCTTTGAGATCCAGAATCCCGGTGATCATCTTTTCAGGGTTAATCGTTTTCTTATCAAGAGCCTCAATAGCTTTGGAAAACTCGCCATGGCTGACACGAGAGGCAACAATTCTTGCTTCCTTCCATATCAGTTCCTTAAACAATATTTCGACAGGATGATCGCCAAGCCCCAGAACGCATACGGTACCTCCGCCTTTGATTGAATTGATGCAAGTCCTAACGGGATTATATCTTCCTTCAACATCGACTTCGTGGCCGACTGCTTCGAATGCAATATCTACCCCACGGCCATTTGTATGTTCTTTGATAAATGCAGCCGTATCTGTTTTCAATGTATTGATAATTTGAAGTTCGGGGAAAGCAGATAAAGCGATGGCCAAACGTTCATCCAATATGTCGGCGATGAAAATTTTTCCCTTTGTAATGGTACTTGCTGCGTGAAGGATGGATTGTCCAACTTTGCCCGCTCCCATAATTAAAATATCATCTGATTCTTTCAATCCAGCCCTCGAGGAAGCGTGAAACCCAATCGATAATACTTCAATTAGAGCTGCAAATTCGTCTGAAATATGACTTGGAATAAAGAATACCTTATCTTCCGGGACTGAAATAAATTGGGCAAATCCACCGTCAAGGTCAATCCCATACAATTTTAGCTTGATACAGGCGGGAAAATGGCCAGCCTTGCAGGGAGCGCATTCGCCGCACCAGATAATAGGATCAACAGTTACTTTGTCGCCAACCTTAAAGTTTTTTACATTTTTTCCCACTTCATCAACAATTCCGGTGAATTCATGTCCGGCGATATGGGGCAATTTCGTTCGAGGATGAAATTCTCCTTTGAATAAATGTTGGTCTGATCCGCAAATACTGGCGTATTTAATTTTTATCATCACATTATTGTCATGCAATGCGGGTTTTGCAACCTCTTCAAGTGCGATCTTCCCATATTCTCTGATAACTGCTGCTTTCATTGTTGCCATTTTGATTTTATAATTGATGATTTTGTATTTTCAATTTTAGCATTTGTAAAGCAAAGGAACTAAAAAACATTGAAATTTGATATCCGTAAATCATGGATCCTTGATTATTGTGTTATCCTAAATTAATTATCGTTAATATTCTGATATTATTTATGTTAATACTTTTTTACAAGATTATTTTCATCAAACATTACACTTTTTGGCATTTGTTTTATCTGTTGTGATTTGCTTTCAAATTGTATCTTTGACTTATTGATAATCACCAATAAAATCCGGATTAAACTAACTAAAATATTTTGTTAATCAGCTGATCCGTTTCAAATTAGTTCGGTCTTTTTTGTGTACAAGAGTCCATCAAGCCGAAACTCAAATTCTTGGATTGATCATCCTTAGAATCAGTAACATCGACACCTGATTTTTATGCAGGCGACTGTAAAATGATGCTTCTCTGTTAATTATTTCAACAGATCCTTCGCACAGGAATAAAAAAGACTCATAGATTCATTTAATGGAGTTACAAGGACACTTTTATTGCCATCGAGATACTTTTGTTTGGATTTAATCCTAAATTTGACCTTTCTAAAATAAACCGGTGATGGCTCAGCAAAAGAGTGATAATCAACAGAAATCTTCTTCAGGAACGACTAATGGCGGGAGCAAAACTTCCAAACATACCCGAGGGGATAAGGTGCGCGGGGGGTTTGCTCTTGTGCTTTTCTTCTTTACCATTTACCTGTTTATCTCTTTTATCTCTTTCCTTTTGCAGGATGGTGCAGATGTTAGTCACCTCGACGTTTCCATCAAAGAACTGATTACCAATCCTGCTATTAAAATTGAAAATGCCGGAGGAAAATTTGGAGCAATATTAGCCAACTGGTTTATTAATAAGTGTTTCGGTTTGGGATCTTTTGTTGTTCTTTACCTTTTTGGCGTAACCTCGATGCGTCTGGCAAAAATTGGGAAAGTTAATTTTACCAAAAATTTTGGATATTGTTTGTTTCTAATTATTTGGTTATCAGTTACATTGGCGTTTGCACTTGAACCTTTGTATAAGAATTCGCCGATTCGACCGGGAGGTGCTTATGGATTTTTGATGTCTCAACATCTTAATTCAGCTCTTGGGAAACTGGGGACATTCTTCCTTTTACTTGGATCTGGCCTGATTGTCGTAATTCTTGCCTTCGAAGATGCCTGGGGTACGATTAAAGCTCTACTATTATACCGTAGACCGCCGAAAACGCGGGAGCTTGAATTAACTACAGCTGAATTGACAGCTGTTCCACAACCAATAAAAACGGCAGAGAAGGATCGATCGTTTTCTAAAGTGGCCATCGATGATGATGTGAAGATTGTCTATGCAGAACCGGATGACGATTCTATTGAACTGGAATTAGGAGAGGTATATGTGGAGGAGACGGCTTATATAGCACCCGAAAGAGAACGTCCTGTTGTGGAGTCCTTGCCAAGAAGGGGTGATCCTGATGACGAGGAAATGGAAATTGAAGAGGCCGATTACGACCCTACGCTGGATCTTTCAAGGTATGTTTTCCCAACATTGGATCTTCTGGAAGAACGTTCAACCGGCAATCCTCAGGTCACAGACGATGAGTTAAGAGCCAATAAGAATAAAATTCTGCAGACGCTGAAAAATTACAGTATCGAGATTGAAAAAATCAGGGCAACCACCGGACCGACTGTTACACTTTATGAGATCGTGCCTGCCCCTGGTGTTCGAATATCAAAAATTAAAAATCTGGAAGATGACATTGCCCTGAGTTTATCTGCGCTCGGTATCCGCATTATTGCCCCGATGCCCGGAAAGGGAACGGTCGGGATTGAGGTTCCGAATAATAAGCCTGAAGTCGTCTCCATGCGATCTTTGATCGCCTCCAAGGTATTCCAGGAGTCTGATTATGAACTCCCTTTGGCATTAGGAAAAACGATCTCCAACGAAACATTTGTAGTCGACCTGACCAAGATGCCACACATTCTGGTCGCGGGTGCCACCGGACAAGGGAAATCGGTCGGATTAAATGCTATAATCTCTTCGCTTTTATACAAGAAACATCCTTCTCAGCTCAAATTCGTTTTCATCGATCCCAAAAAAGTTGAGTTGAACCTTTATGCCGTGATCGAGAAGCACTTCCTGGCGAAGATGGAGGGGATGGAAGATTCGATTATCACGGATGTGCAGCAGGTTAAAGATACTTTAAACTCCCTTATTATTGAGATGGAGCGTAGATATGATTTACTGAAAGCCGCCCAAACGAGGAATATTAAGGAATATAATGTCAAATTTATTTCAAGACGTCTTAATCCAAATAAGGGGCACAGATATCTGCCTTATATTGTTGTGGTGGTCGATGAATTTGCCGATCTAATTATGACAGCCGGGAAGGAAATCGAGTTGCCTATAGCGCGTATTGCACAGTTGGCCCGAGCTGTTGGAATACACATGATTATTGCAACTCAGCGTCCCTCTATCAACATCATTACAGGAGTTATCAAAGCAAATTTCCCTACCAGGATTGCCTTCAAAGTGGCATCGATGGTCGATTCGCGAACGATCCTGGATACACCAGGAGCAAACCAATTGATCGGAAGGGGCGATATGCTTGTATCTATCGGTAATATACTGACCCGTATTCAGTGTGCTTTTGTTGATACTCCCGAGGTCGAAGCAATCGCTAACTTTATTGGAAAACAACCCGGATATCCTACGGTTTTTGCGCTGCCTGAATACCGAAGTGATAGTTCAGAATTGTCCGATGGTATCGATCTAAAAAACAGAGATGAACTTTTTGATGACGCAGCCAGAATTGTAGTTTTAAATCAAACCGGCTCTACATCGTCCATTCAAAGGAAGTTTTCTATCGGATATAACAGGGCTGGCAGAATTATGGACCAGTTGGAGGCCGCCGGAATTGTTGGAGTTAATGCAGGTAGTAAAGCAAGAGAAGTCTTAATTCAGGACGAAAATAGTTTGGAACAGATTTTGCATAAGTTACCGCAATAAAAAGGGGAATAGTAAATAATGAAAAGTGAATAATGAAAAGTGAAGAATGAAAAGTGAATAATGAAAAGTTTAAAGTTGATTATAATTTCTAAAATGAAAAAATTTGCATTTTTTGCGGTAATGTTTTTTGCTGCAGGCAGTTTGTTTGCCCAACAAGATCTGAAAGCGAAGGAAATATTGGATAAACTCTCCGTTACGACGAAGAGTTTTAAAACCATTCAGATTGATTTTTCTTTTACTTTAGAAAACAAAAAGAACAATGTAACCCAAACCAATGAAGGGGAAGTTACCTTGAAAGGCAAGAGTTATAAGCTCCACATGCCAGTTTTCAGCATGGACGTATATTGCGATGGTACAACAACTTGGAGCTACCTGACTGAAGCGAAGGAATGTAATATTTCCGGAGTGGAGGAGGAGAAGGAAGGCTCTCTAAACCCTGCAAATATTTTCACTATCTATGAAAAGGGATTCAATTTCACCTATATAGCAGAGGAGAATTTTGCAGGAAAAACAGTCCAAGTAATTGATCTCTTTCCTGTTGATAAATCAAAAGAGTTTATTAAAGTCAGGCTTTATGTTGATAAAGTTAAATCGCAAATTGCGAAGGCACAAACTTTCAACAAAGACGGAAACACCTATACTCTGGCGTTGAAAACCATGAAAACCAATGTCGATTTAAAAGACGACTACTTCAAATTCGATAAGGCTAAGTTTCCTGGTGTACAGATGAATGATATGCGATAGCTAAGTGAAAAACGAAAAATGAAAAGTGAAAAATGGAGGAAGTGCTTCTTCTATTTTTCACTTTTTATTTTTCGCTTTTCATTTTCTTTTGGTGCAACATTTGTTCAACCGATGCAATCTCAATAAAAGAGGTACCTCCTCCCACACCAAAATTTCCACCTACATAAACCACGGTATCGGTTTCTGAAATTAGCTCTCTTTCAACCAAATCCAGTAAAGATGTTTCTACTAATTTATGTTTGGTCTTTTTGACGATAATTTCGCTTGCAATGATGCCGTAGGATAGGGCTAGTTCCCTTTTTACTTTTCCGTTATGGCATTTGGCATAGACTGGTCGCGGACTTCTAAATGCAGAGATATACCGTGCGATTTTTCCCGTCAGGGTATCGGTAATGATAGCGGCTACTTTCAACTCATTAGCCGACATCACTGCTGCCTCTGCTAAGAAAGCTGAAACCTCATTCTCCAATCTGGGTACAGGAAGGTCATTTCGCTTGTCTTTGCTAGATTCTACCTCCATCGCAACACGTGACATCAACTGAACTGCTTCAACAGGATATTGACCATAGGCAGTCTCCCCGGAAAGCATAACGGCATCAGTACGATCATAGATGGCTGTTGCCACATCACTTACTTCAGCACGGGTAGGTCGGGGATTCGTAATCATCGTGTGCAACATCTGTGTAGCAATAATCACAGGCTTTTTACGTTCAACGCACTTTCTAATTAACCTGCGTTGAATTGCAGGGATCTTTTCTGCGGCAATTTCAATTCCTAGGTCTCCGCGTGCAACCATTATTCCATAGGCATGGTCTAGAATTTCGTCGATGTTCTTGACTCCGTCCGTATTCTCAATTTTGGCAATAATTTTGATTTTACTCTCTTCCTGATCCAGAATTTTTTGAACGGCTAAAACATCTTCTTTATTTCTCACGAAAGAATGCGCTATAAAATCAAGGTCGTTGGCAGCTGCCCATCGAATAAACTGACAATCCTTCTCAGTTAGGGATGGAAGATTAAACGATATGCCCGGCACGTTAATGCTTTTTCTGTTTTTAATATATCCATCGTTACCTATGACTGCAATGAGTTGGTTGTCTTGTTTTTCAACAATAGTCAGTTCCAATTCGCCGTCATCAATAAGTACCGAACTACCTACCGGGATGTCACGTGCGAAATTTGGGTAATCAACAACTAGGACTCCTTCCCCGGATTGAACATCAGCACCGGTAATAGTCATCTTTCCTCCTTTACTGATTTTAATTGGATCTGTAATATTTTTAGTTCTGATCTCCGGACCTTTTGTATCTACAAGAATTGCCAGACTGTCGCTCACAGATCTTACATTGTTGATAATTTGCATTGCTGACTCTGTAGTCTGATGCGCAGTATTGATTCTTACCACATTCATGCCGGCTTTCATGAGTGATCTTAAAAACTCAGGAGCACAATTTTTGTCCGATATTGTGGCAACTATTTTGGTGTGTTTTGTTTTTTTCATTCTTGAAAATGTGCATTTAAATTAGATTTGCCCCAAACAGATAGCTGTAACGATTATTCGAGAACAGGTTTCAGAAAGCTTTCAATACCCAGTCGATACGAATCCAAAGAAAAGCCCATAATACTTCCTTTGCAAACTGGACCAATCACTGATTCATGTCTAAATGACTCGCGTGTCAGAATATTGGAGATATGAACTTCTACGACAGGAGATGTAACTGCAGCAATGGCATCTCGGATCGCAATAGAAGTATGCGTATAGGCTCCTGCATTGAGAATAATTCCATCAGCAGAAAAACCAACTTTATGTATATACGAAACAATCTCGCCTTCAATATTTGACTGAAAATAGTCAAATTCAATCGTGGGAAAGTATGGTTTTATTTTTTCAAACCATTCCTCAAACGAGCTATTGCCGTAAATTCCCTTTTCACGTCTACCCAATAAATTTAAATTGGGCCCATTAACTATACTGATTTTCATATTTGTTCGACATTTTAAATTTATTTTATGCCTTGATGAATATTCATTTGAAAGATTGACCTAAAATCGAAAAAAAAAATTGATTGTAAGCATTTTAATTTTTATTTTACGTGATATTCGAATTTAATGAAATTTGATCAAACAAAATTGCTTTTTATTTGTTCTAATAAAAAATAATAATATATGAACTGGGCAGAAAGTAAAAAAGGATATGAAACCTACTTGAGACTAGAAAAATCTCTTTCCCAAAATTCCGTAAGTGCGTATGTGAATGATATTAGCAAATTAATTTCATTTGCAAAAGAGCATTATCCAACCAACACACCTGATACACTAAAATTGGCTCACCTCAGAAAATTTGTCGAATGGATGAATGAGAAGGGTGTAAGTCCAAGAACACAGGCTCGAACAATCTCAGGAACAAAGTCATTCTATAAATTTCTTTTGCTTGAGGAGATTGTAGCGAATGATCCGACCTCTCTTTTAGAATCACCTAAAATTGGACGCAAGTTGCCGGATATCCTTAATGATAGTGAAATCAATCGTTTGATTGAATCTGTTGATTTGGCAAAACCCGAAGGTCTTCGTAATAGAGCAATTCTTGAAACACTTTATAGTTGTGGACTTCGAGTATCAGAATTGGTTAACCTACGAATTTCAAATTTGCATTTTGAACAGGAATTTATTAAGATTTCAGGAAAGGGCGAGAAAGAAAGACTGGTTCCAATTAGCAAAAGGGCAATTGAAGACATTAAAAAATACATGGTAGGCTATCGAAAAAAGTTGAAGATTGATAAATCCAACGAAAATATTTTGTTTCTGAACCGGAGAGGAAAAAAATTGAGCCGCGTAATGATTTTTAACATAATTAAGGGTCTGGGTGCAAAGATCAAACTTGAAAAGAGTATCAGTCCGCATACTTTTCGACACTCATTTGCTTCTGCACTTGTTAAGGGCGGTGCAGACCTTAGGGCAGTTCAGGAAATGCTTGGTCATGAATCAATTCTGACTACAGAAATTTATACGCATTTGGATAAGGAGTTTCTAAAAGATACTGTAAATAAATTTCATCCAAGAGCATAGCTAAGAATAAGGAGAGGCGCTGATACCAACAGCGCCTCTCCTTAATTTTTAGCTATGCTACAAAAACATTAATTCATCGTTAAGTTTTAGGTAGCTGGCAATTGATCAGAAAATCTGTATTTTATTTTAAATAACTTTGCATCAAGTTTATTTTAAATAATTAATTTACAATAAAGTGGATCAGCAAGCAACTACACTAAACAACGTGATTCAGAATAGCAATCCGGCTATTCTTGGAATGTTATCTGAGAGAGGGAAAAATATTTTCTTTCCAAAGCTTGGGATTTTAGCGCAGTCGGCGCAGGCAAAGGGAAAGGAAATTAACGCAACAATAGGTGAGGCCATTGAAGATAACGGCCATTCAATGCACCTTCCTGAATTTGACCAATTAATTAACTTACCGGATTCTTCCGTTTTTCCTTACGCACCAAGTTTTGGAAAACCTGATTTGAGAAATAGTTGGAGATCTTTTCTTTATAAGAAGAATCCGTCTCTTGGTGAAACGCTTATCAGTTTGCCAATTGCAACCAATGGTATTACACATGGATTAAGCATTGCTGCTTATCTTTTTGTTAATGAGGGAGATAATGTGATAATCCCGGATCTTTACTGGGAAAATTATTCACTCATCTTTGAAAATAATTATTTGGGCAAGATAGATACTTTCCCACTTTTTCATAATGGTGGTTTTAATGATGCTGCCTTGGAAGATAAGATGAATCAATCATCAGACAAGATCATCCTGTTACTCAATTTTCCTAATAATCCAACTGGATATACTCCGTTGGTTAGCGAAATTGATACAATTGTAGAAAAAATAAAGATTCAGGCCGAAAAGGGCAAGAAAGTAGTCGTATTGATTGACGATGCCTATTTTGGATTGGTCTATGAGAAAAATGTTTTTACGGAATCCATCTTTACCAGATTAGCAGTCCTGAGCGAAAATGTTTTGGCAGTTAAACTAGATGGAGCAACAAAGGAGGATTACGTTTGGGGTTTTAGGGTTGGATTTATTACCTATAGCATAAAGAGCGGAACAGCTGCCGTTTATGAGGCAATCGAAAATAAAACAGCAGGTGCTGTTCGTGGCAATATCTCGAACATTAGTCATCTTTCTCAATCTCTTTTACAGAAGGTCTATTCTTCTGAAAATTATGACAAGGACAAAGCCGAAAAATTCAATATACTGCATTCAAGATATGAAAAAGTTAAGCAGGTATTGGCAGACCCAAAATACAGCCGATATTTTTCTGCATTGCCCTTCAATTCGGGTTATTTTATGTGTGTCGAACTTAAGGATGGTATAATTGCTGAAGAAGTAAGGAAAATCTTGCTGGAAAAGTACAGCACAGGAGTTATTGTTTTCGGTAATTTGATACGTATTGCCTTCTCAGCTGTTCCGGAAGAAAAAATTGCTAAGCTGATTGACAATATTCATTCTGCTTGTCAGAATTATTTAGGACAGTGAAAATTTTTGGGATTATATAATATCTATAGAAAGATTAGATTCAAATTAAATTCAGATTCATGACAAACAATCAAAAATTAATCAATTGGGTTAACGAATGGGCCGAACTATGTCAGCCTGAAAAAGTTTATTGGTGCGACGGTTCAGAAGAAGAGAACGATCGCCTGATGGCTGAAATGGTAGCTTCGGGAATGGCAGTAAAATTGGACGAAAAAAAGCGTCCAAATAGTTATTATTTCCAGTCTGATCCAAGTGATGTTGCACGTGTAGAAAATAGGACATATATCTGCTCTGAGAAGCAGGAAGACGCTGGTCCAACGAATAATTGGGCAGCTCCGGCAGAGATGAAAGCAACTCTGAAAGGACTTTTCAAAGGAGCAATGAAAGGACGTACCTTGTATGTTATTCCTTTCAGTATGGGCCCATTAGGATCCGATATCGCACACATCGGGATTGAAATCACAGACTCTCCTTATGTCGTTGTAAATATGAGAGTTATGACCCGTATGGGTAAAGCCGTTTTAGACGTTCTTGGTGATGGCGAATTTGTTCCCTGCCTTCACTCTGTAGGTGCGCCACTTGAACCAGGACAAATAGATGTCAAATGGCCTTGTGCACCGATAGAGCAAAAATTCATCACTCATTTCCCGGAAACTGGCGAGATCATTTCCTACGGAAGCGGTTATGGCGGTAATGCACTTTTAGGAAAAAAATGTTTTGCCCTTCGAATTGCCTCTGCTATGGCTAAGAAGCAAGGCTGGCTTGCCGAACACATGTTGATTATGGGAATAACCAGTCCTCAAGGAGTGAAAAAATACATCGCAGCTGCTTTCCCAAGTGCTTGCGGTAAAACCAATCTCGCCATGTTAATCCCAACAATTCCGGGCTGGAAAGTTGAAACTGTTGGTGACGATATCGCCTGGATGAAATTTGGTAAGGGCGGACAGTTGTACGCCATCAATCCCGAGGCAGGTTTCTTTGGTGTTGCTCCCGGCACTTCAATGGAAACAAATCCAAATGCAATGCTTTCAGCTGATGCAGGCACAATTTTTACCAACACAGCCTTAACACCCGATGGCGACGTATGGTGGGAAGGAATTGGTTATGATGCTCCGGAGGGCACCATTACCTGGACTAATGAAGTTTACAATAAAGCATCAGGCAAACCTGCAGCACATCCAAATGCTCGTTTTACTGCACCTGCTTTCCAATGTCCTTGTATCGATCCAGCTTGGGAAGATCCTAAGGGAGTTCCAATTTCTGCTATTCTCTTCGGAGGCCGTCGTCCAACTACCGTTCCTTTAGTTTATCAGGCAATGAGTTGGGTACATGGTACTTTCATGGGTTCTGTAGTTGGATCGGAAGTAACCGCTGCTGCTATCGGATTGAAAGCAGGTGTTCGCAGGGATCCTTTTGCCATGCTTCCTTTTGTTGGTTATAATATGGCTGATTATTTTGGCCACTGGTTGACAATCGGTAAAAATGCTCCAAACCCCGATGCATTACCTAAAATATTTAATGTAAACTGGTTCCGCAAAGACCAAGAGGGCAAATGGTTGTGGCCTGGATATGGCGATAACATGCGCGTTCTGGCATGGATCTTCGGTAGATGCGATGGTACTGCTGCTGCCACTGAAACTGCTATTGGATTTGTACCTACGGTAGAAGGAATCGATATCAGTGGACTTGATGTTACTAAAGAAGATATCGCGGAATTGGTGAAAGTTGATAAAGCACTTTGGAAAGACGAGTTGGAACTGATCAAAGAGCAACAAGCTTCTTTAGGTGAAAGATATCCAAAAGAGTTGAAAAACCAGGTCGAACTTCTTGAAGCCAGACTCGGTTAATTTCTCATCATTATATTAAAAAACGCCTCAGCAATGGGGCGTTTTTTTGTATATTCTATTAGTATCTTTGAGTCATGACAAACAACGACATTTTAAAGAAACTTAGAGTTGCCCTTAAACTCAGAGACGAAGACATTGTAAAGATTCTAGCTCTTGTGGATTTTAAAATTACCACAACTGAATTAAGCGCAGTTTTTCGTAAAGAAGATCACCCTAATTACAAAGAATGCGGGGACCAATTATTGCGAAATTTTCTGAATGGATTGATAATTCATCTTAGGGGGCCAATGGTTTCCCCTCCCCAAAGTGATGTGGCTGCGCCCAAAAAGATATTGCGGATCCCACCTAAAAAATCATAATTGATCTTTAGGGGCGACCTTGTGACTACTCTCCTCCATAACAAGCGAATAATTAACATTGACCATTTTTAGCTGAATGCAGAATGCTCTGAAAAACAGCCAAATAGTAAAAGGTGACCCCAAAATTGTTAGGGCTTGGGTGATGTATGATTGGGCTAATTCAGTTTATCAATTAACCATCTCATCTGCGATTTTCCCTATTTATTACAATACAGTTACCCGCCATGGGAATGATTTTATGGTTACCTTCTTTGGTTGGAAGGTTGTCAACACCGTTCTTTATTCCTGGGCAATTGCAGCCGCTTATCTGATTGTAGCGGCAGGATCACCACTATTCTCTTCCATTGCGGACTATACAGGACGCAGAAAAGGTTTTATGCGCGCTTTCACCTGGATAGGTGCTGTTTCGTGCGGAGTGCTTTTCTTTTTCGATCCGCAACACATTGAATTGGGAATTATTGCTTTTACCCTTGGAACTGTTGGCTATGGCGGAAGTATTGTTTTCTACAATTCATTCCTGCCGGTAATTGCGGCCCCTGAAGATCAGGATCGCATAAGCGCACGGGGTTATTCAATGGGTTATTTGGGTGGAGTGATTCTTTTACTTTTCAACCTTTGGATGATCATGATGCCCGAATTTTTTGGGTTCGAAAAAGATTCGTCGCTTCCGGCCAGGATATCTTTTGTTACCGTCTGCATTTGGTGGATTGGGTTTTCCACCATAACTTTCAATCACCTTCCGAAATATATTTTTAGTAAACGGTTGCATCGAGAAAATGTTATTAGTAATGGATACAAAGAGTTGAGGATGGTTTTCAAGCAGGTTAGGGAGTCTTCTCGGCTTAGCATTTATTTGCTGGGTTTTTTCTTTATCATGATGGGAATACTGACCACTATGTTCATGGCTGCAACATTTGGAGAAAAGGAGTTGGGATTGAAGGAAGAAGTCCTGATACCCACCATTTTGCTCATTCAATTAGTTGCCATGTTTGGTGCCTGGTTCTTTGCAAAACTTTCCAGCCGTATTGGAAATTTGAAAGCTTTGATTATCTCTGTCGTTATTTGGATTGTGGTATGTATTTACGCCTTTACGATCACCCATGCCATAGGATTTGTTATTGCAGCATTTTTTATTGGGATTGTTATGGGAGGATCTCAGTCATTAGCCAGGTCGACTTATTCAAAAATGCTTCCGGAAACGACAGATCATACCTCCTTCTTTAGCTTCTACGATGTAACTGAGAAGTTGGCAACGGTTGCCGGTACTTTCAGCTTTGGAATTATTGAAGCAATGACTGGCAGTATGCGCTTTTCAGTGCTTGCAATTACAATATTCTTTGGAATAGGGTTGTCATTTTTACTGGTTCTTCTTATGCGTCAAAGAACAAATCCTGCCATGTGAGAACTGCACATTTCCATTTTGAAATATACGGGAGATAAAAATGAAGTATAAAGGATCAAACTTTCCTGCGGTTTTTGTTTTGTTTTGCAAAATTGCTTCCTCCTGATTGATTAAAGTCTTATTTTTGTTGTTCTAAGTTCGTGTTTTATTCAGTATGATATTGGCTGTTTAAATTTTTCGAATTTTAGTATTGTTAAGTTGATTTCTAAACACGTAATTTTATGAAGCCAAAAGTAGCTGCTCAGTCTGGGACTTTCGAGTCGAGCGATGTGATTTTTTTAATTGAACCATTATCTGACGAAATGGGAAGAAAAATTGAGATCTCATCTTCCGTTATGCAGCAGTTTGGAACTAGTTTTAAAAAAATTGTTATCGACATGCTTGATCAATATGAAATGACTGATATTCATTTGATTGCAAAAGATAAGGGTGCTCTGGAACCAACGATTAGAGCCAGACTCGAGACTGCAATCAAACGTTCACTCGATATACAGGAAGGCACAATCAATTAATACATCTTAGATGAAGAATTGTAAGAATCGCAGAACAATGATATATATTCCGGGTAATAATCCGGCAATGATCCAACAAGGAGGAATTTATGGTGCAGATAGTATCCTCCTGGACTTGGAAGATGCAGTAGCCCTGAATCAAAAGGATGCAGCACGAATATTGGTAAGAAATATGATCCAGGTGACTAATTTTTATGATGCCGAGGTCTGTGTTCGGGTTAATCACTTAAGTACTCCATTCGGTTTAGCAGATCTTGAGGAGATTGTACCACTTCAACCTTCTGCAATTCGATACCCGAAAACAGAATCCCCCGAAGAAGTTATTGAGTTATTGAAAATTATTGAAAAAATTGAAGACAGGCATAGGCTTCCACATACTAATATGAAGCTTCATGCCATGATTGAGACAGCAATGGGAGTTCAGAATGTATTCAATATTGCCAGTAAATTCAGCCGTATTGATGCAATCACGATTGGAGGACAAGATCTAACGGCCGACATGAATGTCATTTACACGACCGATGGCATTGGGATTGACTTTGCTCGCAAGAGAATCGTAATGGCCGCTAAGGCAAGCCATATTGATGTAATTGATACTGTATTCCCTGATGTGAATGACGAAGAAGGTCTGCGCAAGGAAACCGAATATGCCAAAAAAATTGGTTTTACCGGAAAAGCAGTAATCAATCCACGTCAAATTGATGTTGTTCACGAAGTTTATACTCCAACCGAAGAAGAGATCAGGAAAGCCTACCGCATTGTAAAAGAATACAAGGCCAATAGTGCTGCTGGTATTGGGGTTTTTGCCTTAGATGGTAAAATGGTGGATGCTCCAATCGTTGCCAGGGCAGAATATCTTCTTCGGCTTGCCAACGTGACGGTAAAAGTATAGCTACATAGATAATTCGGCAGAAAAGAGAGAAACAATTTGTCTCCTAATTGATTGAATAGAATTTATAAAAATGCATTAGAAAAAGTCAATACAATGTTAAACAGTTTAGGTAGGGAGATCCCGGAGTATATTGAAGGCATCGGAAAGCTTGAGCCTTTTCAAGGTGCATTAACGAAGTTAAGAAAAGGATGGATGGATGAACCAACCATCCCTGCTCCAAATAAAGCATACCTTCCACATCAGAGTAAACTTTGCAAGACTTTAGAAGAGGCGATCATCCGAAGTAGTCCTCATAACGGCATGACGGTTTCGTTTCACCACCACCTTCGCAATGGAGATATTCTATTGGTTCAGACTCTTACTATCCTGCATAATATGGGGATTCGCAATATAACTCTGGCTTCATCCTCCTTAAATGAATGCCACGATCCTATCCTGCCTTATTTAGTTGATGGAACTGTTACACGCATTTTTTCTTCAGGGATTCGGAGTCAGCTAGGCCGTGCTATTGCCATGGGAGTACTCGATACTCCTGTTGTTATTCACTCACACGGGGGCAGGGTAAGGTGCATTCATACTGGGAAAATACAGATCGATTTAGCTGTTATACCCGCATCAGCGGCTGATTGTGAAGGAAATGCAACAGGTTCTCATGGTAAATCTGCATTTGGCTCTATTGGATATGCAGTTATTGATGCGCGGTATGCCAAACAAGTGATTGTAGTCACGGATAATCTGGTTAATTTCCCGTGTATTCCACTATCTATTTCTCAGAATTTTATAGATCATGTCGTCTTAGTGGATTCAATAGGCGATGCATCAAAAATTGCCACGGGAACAACCCGTATCACCAATTCACCAATGGACTTGAGAATTGCGAAGCTTGCAGCTGATGTGATTGAGCATTCCGGGTTTTTTGTTCCTGGATTCGCGTTTCAGGTGGGTGCAGGCGGGGCATCCTTGGCAGTGGCTAAATTCATCCGTGAAAAGATGAAGGCAAAAAATTTGAAAGGAAGCTTTATGCTTGGGGGCATCACCTCCTATTGCGTTGATATGCTGAACGAGGGACTCTTTGAAACAATTTTCGATGTTCAATCTTTTGATGCTGTTGTTAGTAATTCCTTGCTAAATAATCGGCATCATATTGAAATTCCGGCTGCATTGTATGCAAATCCGTTCAATTGCGGCTGTATTACAAATAAAATTGATGTTGTGGTGCTTGGAGCCTTGGAGATAGATGTTGATTTTAATGTGAATGTAATAACCGGTTCGGAAGGTAATGTTCGCGGAGCCTCTGGCGGCCATTCAGACACAGCATCGGGAGCTAAACTGACAGTCGTTGTTTGTCCATCCTTCCGTGGCCGAATTCCAATTATCAAGAAAAGGGTTCACACCATTGTTACACCCGGCGAAACAGTGCATGTTTTGGTTACTGAGAGAGGAATCTGCGTTAATCCGGCATTTAAAGAGTTGGAAGCCAATCTCAGGAAGGCTGGACTTAACATCAAAGAAATTCATGATCTTGAAATTGAGGTAGATAAGATTACCGGTATCCCTGCTCCACTCGAATACACGGATAAAATTGTGGGTATCGTCGAATATCGAGATGGAACAATTATCGATGTGATCCATCAGCTTAAAGAGCATGAAGCCTAGAACTATAGAACCGCTCCAATTAGTATTAGCCGCAAAGGAAAAGCGGGCAATCCAAAAGAAAAAGCTTACGCTGGAAGGCTTTCCATGTGTTAGTTTAAGTCTGAATATTCCCGGATTTCCCAAAAGTAATTCAATAGCAAAACGGTTTTTCCTGCATTGTTTAAACGATCTGCGTATTTTTTTGAAGGCTCATTTGATCGAAATTATCGAAGGTAGGGCACTTGAGACGGATGATGAAGCGGGAGATCATTTTATCAGTCCTATCTTTTTTGGTTTACGTAGCATTTTGGAAATAAAGCAGATATGCGAAAATTTTGAAGAAAATCATCCATTAGGCAGGTTCATTGATGTTGATATAAATGACGATTTGGGGAATACCATCTCATCAGGGAAATCGAAACTATGTTTTTTCTGCCAGGCAAAACCTGCCATTGAATGTCGACGATTTAACGCCCATGATCCGGTTCAATTGCGATTGTTTATGTTCAGTAAGATGGCTGAGTTTTGTACTACTGCCAGGGAAAATGCAATTTCAAAACGGATTGCTTCGTTAGGATTAAGGGCGATTCTAACTGAAATATCATTATCCCCTAAGCCTGGACTGGTCGATAAATTTAGTAATGGAAGTCATACGGATATGGATTTCCAGACTTTTATTGATTCATCAGCTGTCATTTCTGGTTGGTTTGAAGAGCTCGTTCATACCGGATTTTCCTTTCGTGATAAGGATTTAACCAAAGCGCTCCCGGTAATTCGTACAATTGGATTACGCATGGAATCGTCCATGTATCAATCCACAAATAATATTAACTCTCAAAAGGGAATTATCTTTTTAATGGGACTTTCTCTGTTTAGCATGGGTATGCTCTATCGTGAAAATGCGCATTTTGAAATTGAATTATTTAGGGGTTTTGTCAAGGGTATTTGTAAGGATATTGTTAAAAATGAACTTGTTGAAAATAGGCGGAAGGAAGTAAGCCACGGGGAGGATAGTTTTCAAAAATTTTCTGCTAGTGGTGCCCGTGGAGAGGCGGAGAGCGGATTCCGTATTATATTTGAATATGGTTTTCCTCAATTGTCGGGTTTTTCCAAGTTGGATGATGAATCGATGATTAAATGTTTATTGGCGATTGCTTCAAAAAACCAGGATACAAATATTCTTTTTCGTCGTGGACCGGAAACATTGACCGCTTTTCAAAACGTATCAAAGCGAGCTTTGGAAAATTTCAATGATACTAATTATTCCAGTGTTCTGGAATTTTGTAAAAGGGAAAATATTTCACCGGGAGGTTCGGCCGATTTACTTGCAGTCTCAATTTTAATTTGGTCAGTTATTGAAGCGGAACAAAACGATGATTTTATTACTTTATTGTTAAACAATGACATTTGAAGATACGGATTTCCGTCAGGAGACACTCGACCTCGATAATCCATTTGATGTTAAGTTGGTGAAGGGGTTTCTTAAGGATCAAGGATTTGAGTTTGATCCTTCCGAGGTTGAATGTACAATGATTGTATATAATCTCAAGGGAGAAATAGTTGGAACCGGGTCGCATCTTGAGCGCATACTGAAATATGTTGCTGTTGCTCCCAAATATCGGGACACTACTGCCTTTGCGTTGATTGTAACCTATATGACTGAGAAATTACTAAAAATATACAAGCATACATTTGTATTTACCCGACCTGAGAACTCCATTAGATTTCGTGGATTAGGCTTTACAGAGGTTGCATCAGCGCCGCCTTTATATACCATTCTGGAGTTTGGCTTCGAATCAATCATCACGTATCAGGATTACCTTAAGACGATAAAGCGCAATTCTGAAACGAATGCAATTGCTGCCATCGTTGTCAATTGTAACCCTTTTACAAACGGCCATAAATTTTTGATAGAAAAGGCTGCTGCTGAGAGTGAACTAGTTTACCTGTTTGTGGTTGAGGAAGATCGTTCGGCATTCCCATTTTCAGTCAGGTGGGAGTTGATACGAAAAGGAATAGCACATCTTAAAAATGTGGTGATGGTTCGAGGTGGAATGTATATCGTTTCAGGAGCAATTTTCCCAGCCTATTTTTTGAAAAATGAGACGATTAGTGCTGTTATGCAGAGACAGGCAGAGTTGGATGTCCGAATTTTTGCCAATTATGTTGTCCCGGTTCTTAGAATCAAAAAACGATATGTAGGAACGGAAAATTATTGTGCAACAACAGCCGCCTATAATCTTGCTATGAAGAAAATTCTACCGGAATTTGGTGTCGAAGTAATGGAGGTTATAAGAAAAGCAACCTCCATTTCGGGAAATGTGCCAAATTTTATTAGTGCATCGAAAATCCGCGATGCGATTAAAACTGACAAATTGGACGAGCTTATTGACTTCCTGCCGGATTCCACACGCGAATTTTTATACTCGGAGGCATCCCTGGAAATTAGACAAAAAATTAAATCCGGCGAAGGAAGACATTAAATTTCCACTTCACTCATTGCTTCAGGAATCTCGATGTTTCGGTATCCGGTTTTCAGCATCTCCTCTTTGTAGAAGGTTTGTGCCGGGTAATCACCATGAACCAAAAAGATTTTCTTTATAGCAGATTTATCCTGACAGCTCAGAAATGACAGCATCTCGCTGTAATCCCCATGGCCACTGAAAGCTTCAATTCGAGCTATCTCGGCATTGACGCTATGTTTTTCGCCAAAAATGGAAACAATCTTCTCCCCGTTAATCAGTCTTGCACCTAAAGTACGTGGCGCGCAATATCCAACAACAAGGATTGTGTTTCTAGGATTTGAAATATTGTTTGCCAGATGGTGTTTAATCCGCCCGGCTTCCATCATCCCTAAAGCAGATATAATGATGCAAGGTCTTTTGAATTTATTGAGGTTTTTCGAGTCCTGTGTCGAAGTAATATAATGCAAAGAATTAAATCCAAAAGGATCACGATCCGTTTCCAGAACATGCATCACTTCTTCATTGAAACATTCTTGATGAACCCTAAAAATAGTTGTAGCATTCACTGCTAAAGGGCTATCCACATAAATCTGAATTTTTGGCAGAAGGCCGGCATTGAAAAAATTGTTTAAAGTGAAAACAATATCCTGGGTTCTTCCGATAGCAAAAGAAGGTATTATCAACTTTCCTTCTTTTCTAACGCATGTGTCAACTACAACACGGAGCAACTCTTCCTCTGCATGTTCAATTTTTGGGTGCAGTCTGTTTCCGTAAGTTGATTCGGTAATGAGGAAATCACACTGTCTAAATGGCTCAGGTGCTTTTAAAACCCTGCTAGATGGTCTGCCAATATCGCCTGTATAGGCGATAGTTTTAGTTACCCCATTCTCTGTAATTTCGAGATCGGCAGTTGCGGCGCCTAGAACATGCCCATTGTTGGTAAATCGTACTTTTATGTTGTCGTCAATGTAAAATTTGCGGTTGTATGCAATGCCGATAAATAGCTCCATGCACATTTTTGCATCCTCCGTGGTATAGATTGGCTCTACAGGTTCTAAACCATGTTTGATTTGTTTCTTGTTAAACCATTTTACATCGAGTTCCTGAATGTGTCCGCTATCTGCAAGCATAATGGCACAAAGGTCGCGGGTAGCATTTGTACAGATAACAGATCCCCTGAAACCAAGTTTGTAAACATAAGGAATCAAACCCGAATGGTCTATGTGAGCGTGAGTTAAAACGATGTGATCGATCTCTTTGGGATCAAAACCAAGGTTTCTATTGGAGCTGTCAGTTTCCATTCCTTTACCTTGAAACATCCCGCAATCAAGTAATATTTTCTTACCGTTTTCTATCGTGATCAGGTGTTTGCTGCCGGTGACTTCGCGCGCAGCTCCAATAAATTTAATCTTCATGTGGATGAGTTTTTATTTATGCATTAAAGGTATAAAAAAAGCACTCTTCCTTGTTAGAAAGAGTGTTTTGATTCATTGTTTTTCGGTAGTAAGCGTTACTCTTCCGTTTGAGTCGCTGCGTAGGTTTTGAGCAATTCATCCTGAACCTCAGCCGGAACTTTTTCGTAGCTGGCGAATTTCATTTTGAACATTGCACGTCCCTGAGTGACAGAACTTAATGTAGTCGAGTATTTATTCATCTCTTTTAATGGCACCTTTGCAACAATTTTTTCAAATCCTTTTTCGGATGTCATACCCATGATCAATGCACGACGATTTTGGAGATCACCCATTACATCGCCCATGCGATCACCCGGAACGAGAACTTCAACATCGTAGATTGGTTCTAGAATTTTCGCTCCTGCTTTTTTAAAGGCCTGGCTGAAGGCATTTCTACCCGCTAAGCGGAAAGAAATTTCATTGGAGTCGACAGGGTGCATCTTTCCTTCATAGATACAAACACGGATGTCGCGGGCATAGGATCCGGTAAGTGGACCTTCTTCCATTTTTTCCATGATTCCCTTCAGGAT
>JBBQJE010000011.1:0-28691 GCA_038325635.1 Bacteroidales bacterium | reverse complement strand
TTCAATATTTTGCAAGGAATCCTTTAAGAGCACCAATTTTTCATAAAATAAGAGTGCCTCCTTCCACTGCCCATTCTGCCGGGCTATGGTGTAAAGACCATCAACGGAGGTTTTTTGTTCGTGTACGTACTCTTTCTCCTTTGCTAACTCCAACCCTTTAGAAAAGTACTCCTTTGCTAATTTCGATTCTCCCAATAATAGATAAATTGTTCCTAATTGATTGAAGGCACACAATTGTCCGTAAATGTTGTCTCTTTTCTGGTGTATTTGCAAAGACTCAAGCGTAGATTCAAGCGCTTTACGCGGTTGTTTTAATGAAATATAAACTGGCGATAAATTGGTTAAGGCAGTCGCCATTCCGTTTAAATACGCCTCTTTTTTAGAGCTGGAATACATTTCCAAGTATATTTTTTCGGCTTCTTCATATCGCTTTTCAGCCTGGCTAATTCCACCTAAATCATTCAGTATCCCAATTTGGGTAGTGAAACTGGCATATTTGGGGTTTTCTGATAACCGGCGGGCAGTTTCAAGCGATGATTTCCATTTATCGTGAATACCCAATTCTTTATATACCTCACCAATATGTTGAAAATAGGTGGCAATATTTGTGGAGTCACCACATTGTAAACGTAGCTCAAGAGCCTCAAGCTCAACCTTTAATGCTTCCTGGTAGTTTCCATCATTAGTGTAATCCATTCCAATGTTGATTTTTACATTGGCAGCACGAACAGTGTCACCTGCAAGCATCAGGTTATCAAACGCTTTGTATGAAAGGCTGATACTTTCTGCCCTTTTCCCTTCGGCACTTAAATTGATTGCCAAATAGTTCAATGTTCTGCCCATTAAGAGGTTGTCATTTACAATAGTAGCCAGCCTCAATGCTTCACGAGCAGCTTCGTTGCTTCGTTTGAGATCCCCTTCTTTATCGAAAGTCACCGCATTTTTAAACCATTCCTTTGCCAGTGCAAGAGTGTCGGCATTTGTTGTTCTGTCCATTTCCTGAAAGGATGAATTCGGTATGGAAGCAAAACAATTAATCACCAGAAGGAGTAGCAAGGGGAGCGACAGGTAACTTTTCATAGAAGGTTAGAGTTAAGAAAGTAAAGGCTAAAAATAGGTGCTTCAAAAACAAACTATAAACCGATGATTAAAACAAAAATATAAAAAAGAACCATATATCCTTTGAGACTTACAGCTTGCCATTGAATTGGCCAGGGAAAGAGTTCCATTTAGCTGTTCAATTTGTCTAAATGCATGGATATTCATGGCTATTTCAGAATCAATACAAATTAGATTCTCTGTCAAAAGATAATTATTTCATTATATTTATTCCCTCGAAATAACGCATTATATTTTTTGATTATCAATTTTTCATTTGCAGTATGAAGAGAAGGGTTAGAGCCATTAAATCGTTGTGGATTGTTTTTTTTGTTGGAATATTAGTCTGTGTAATCTTTTTATTTTTAGGTGAAAAGGCACTCTCGTATACCAATACTGATACCTACTGTGCTTCCTGTCACATCCATCCTCATGCAGAAGATTCGTGGAAAAAATCGACTCATTTTTACAACAAAAGTGGTGTAAAAATTCACTGCGTGGAGTGCCACCTTCCCCCGAAAGGGAGTTTTAAATACCTAACGGTGAAAGCTAAAACCGGATTAAGCGATCTTTATGGATTCTACTTCAAAGACAGTGCATCCTTTAATTGGCAGTCAAAAAGGGAGTTAGAGCACGCAGTAAAAATAGTGTACAATGAATCTTGTCTGAAATGTCACCAGACGCTATTTTCAAAAGGCCTTTCTGCCGAAGGTGGAACTGCTCACTTGTATTATGAGAACAATGCTGAAAAATTGAAACTGCAATGTATTAACTGTCACCTGGATGTGGGGCACTATAATCCGAATTACAAACACCAGAAAATGCAGGGAATTCCTGTTGCCAAGAGTGCCAGAGAGCTTTTCACCGAACCCACCAAGGTGTCCAGTCTGTTAAAATTTGAAGAGCACATTCCAAATACAGCGATTGCATTTAACATGGTGCCGATAAAGGGCGGAACATTTAAAATGGGTAGCGACGAGCAGGAACCGCTTAGGGGCAAGGATGAAGGCCCTGTTCGTACGGTAACGGTATCTCCTTTCTTTATGGGCGAGGTAGAAGTTACATGGGATGAATATTGGGCATTTTATGCATCGACCATGTCTGAGGGTCGCCTCGATCCGGAGAAAGTGATGGAGAAAAACGCAAATAATCCGGATGCCATCAGCGGACCAACTCCGCCATTCGGTATTCCTGATCAGGGATGGGGAAGCGGTTCACGTCCAGCCATTACCATGACGCACTACGGTGCAAAAACTTACTGCCAGTGGCTTTCAAAGACTACAGGTAAAAAATATCGTCTACCGACGGAAGCCGAATGGGAATATGCTTGCCGAGGTGGAAGCGAGACTCCCTATTTCTTCAAGGGAGATCCTAAAAGATTTGTTAACAAGGGATTACGGAACAAAATTATGGGAGTCGACACGACACTTATTAATAGCTTTGTCGTTTACGCCTTGAATTCTTCCGGTAAAACGCAGGAATCTTCTTTCGTTAAAGCCAATCCTTTTGGACTGAAAAACATGGCCGGAAATGTGATGGAATATTGCTCAGATTGGTACAAAGCAGATGCCTACAAATCATCCGGAAGTACCGTAACTGATCCTCAGGGTCCTGAATCCGGAGACGAACATGTTGTAAGAGGAGGTAGTTACAACTCCGATGCCGATGCTGTGCGCTCGGCTGCCCGTGATTTCACCCAGACTGCCAATTGGCTCAAAACTGATCCTCAGCAACCCAAAAGTATTTGGTGGTTTTCAGATATCAAAGGCATCGGCTTCCGCGTCGTATGCGAAGCAGACAGTCTTCGGTAAAAAAATTATATATTTGATAAGAATTTTCATTTCAACAAATTAACATACCAAAATCATGAGTAAAAATTCGGTTAACAGAAGAGATTTTTTTAGAAGTGCAGCAGTCGTGGGAGCAGTAGGAACAATGGGCGCAGGTACCATTCTTTCTTCGTGCAGCGGGGGTGAAAAGACTCCGGTCCTCGTACCGGTAGCAAGCCTCGCCAATGCGTATATTCCTGAATTATCAGATTATGCAAATGATGGAAAACCATTAAGAGCAGGTGTTATTGGATGTGGAGGCAGGGGAACAGGTGCAGCCGTAAACTTCCTCAGTGCCGGTCCAAATATTCAAATCGTTGCTTTGGGCGACCTTTTTCAGGATCGTATTGATAATTGCCGTAAAACGCTTAAAGATAAATTTCAAGTCGACGTTGCCGACGACAAATGCTTCAGCGGCTTCGACGCATACAAAAAAGTAATTGCCTGTGATATTGATTTGATCATCACTGCTACTCCTCCTGCTTTCCGTCCTATGCATTTCGCAGCAGCGGTTGAGGCAGGAAAGCATGTTTTTATGGAAAAACCTGTCTGCGTGGATGGTCCTGGTGCCCGTTCCGTTTTTGCAACTGCCAAGAAAGCCGAATCTCAAGGTCTTGTAGTAGTTACCGGCACACAACGCCACCACCAACGTAAATATGTTGAATCCCTGAAACAGATTCAAAGTGGATTGATTGGGGAAATCGTCTCCGGTACAGTTTATTGGAATCAATCCATGCTGTGGTTCAGAAACCGCGAAGATAAATGGTCTGACATGGAATTGATGGTTCGCGACTGGGTTAACTGGAAATGGCTTTCAGGCGACCATATCGTTGAGCAGCACGTACATAATTTAGACGTATTTACTTGGTTTACAGGTAAAAAACCGATTAAAGCAGTGGGCTTTGGAGCACGCCAACGCAGACTTACCGGCGACCAGTACGACATGTTTAGCGTGGATTATGAGTTTGAAGGAGGTATCCGTCTTCATAGCATGTGCCGTCAGATCGACGGATGTGTGAACAATGTTTCTGAATTTATCCAGGGTACGAAAGGTTCATGGAACAGCGCTGGGAAAGATCACGAAATTAAAGATCTTGCTGGTAATGTAATTTGGAAAACAGACGGTGAGAAGGAAAAGGCCGACCACAAACAGACTGATCCTTATACCCTCGAGCATGTCGACTTTATCAACCATATCCGCGCCGGAAAACCGCTGAATCAAGCGGTCGAAACAGCAATCTCCTGTATTACAGCTATCATGGGTCGCGAATCTTCCTATACCGGGAAAGCTGTTACCTATGATGAAATTTTCAATTCTGAAGTCAGCCTGATGCCCGAAAGATTGGAATTGGGAGCTTACGATCTAAAAGCGTATACGGTACCAGTACCCGGGAAACCGAAGGAGGAGAAACCAAAGGCTAAAGGATAAAGGCTAAAGGCTAAAGGCTAAAGTAGGAACTCCGAAGATTACTGTTTCAATGGAAACAATAATTTTCGGAGTTTTTTTATTGATCAAGCTCAAAAGCCACCATTCACACGAATGCCACTTTAGCCTTTATCCTTATTTTATTTCAAAATGTACCGGATCATGATACGAGTGGTAACTGCCACCCCAAAGCAATCCGTATTTATCAGAGAGCTTTACAACCCCCGTGTTGCGCCAGTCTTTCTTTGAATTATATTTTTTCAGCCAGATACGCCAAAGCCAATTTTTTCGGTACAAGTTGATGTCGATGGCGCGACCCATCACATGACGGCTTTTATCAACTGAGGCATTTTTGCCATTTTCACGCAGCAGCTCTTTTTGCCTTTCCCGCGATCTTAATCCGCTGATAATCGAAACACTCCATTCTGTTTGAGATTCAACATCATCGATAAACCGGTTAAAGATAAGGTAGCTGTTTGCATTAACCTCTTCAATTTCACTCAGTCGTCTCCAATTGGTTATCTTAATATCAATCCAGATTACAATTCCGACAAACATCCATATAAAAAATAGTGACGATATGATTACAAGGGAGAGTTTCAGCCTTTTCTTGACAAGGAGTTTCAATTTTTTCATCTGCCAAAAATATAAAAACCATTGGATGAAGTGAGCTTTAAGTACTTTTTTGTAACTTTATAACCTAAAGTTAAACTCAAATCTTTACTAATATGAATCGTAAATTACGTATGGGCATGGTCGGTGGTGGCAGCGATGCTTTTATTGGCGCGATCCACCGTTTGGCTGCTTTGATGGACAATCAAATTGAACTGGTTTGCGGATGTTTCAGTATTAATCCGGCGATTTCGCAAAGTTCCGGAGCTTCCTATTATTTACCTGAGAACAGAATTTATAATTCCTATCAGGAAATGTTCGAAAATGAAGTCCTGCTTCCCGAAGGAGAAAAAATGGATTTTGTCACCATCGTGACACCCAATTTTGCGCACTTTGGACCAGCCATGATGGCGCTCGAAAACGGATTTCATGTTGTCATCGATAAACCCATAACTTTCACGCTCGACGAAGCCTTAACACTCAAAGCAAAGATTGAGGAAACGGGAGCGATACTTGCCTTGACCCACACTTATTCCGGTTATCCTGCTGTTAAGGAGGCCAAATTCAGAGTGAAGAGAGGAGACCTGGGGAAAATTAGAAAAATATTTGTCGAATATCCGCAAGGTTGGCTGTCCACCAAACAGGAAGATGCAGGCAATGCGCAGGCATCCTGGCGAACCGATCCAAAGCGTTCAGGTAAAGCGGGCTGTATGGGCGATATTGGTACGCATGCGCATCACTTGGCAGAATACGTCACCGGACTAAAAACCGTTGAGTTGTGTGCCGAATTGAATGTGTTTGTTCCTGGTCGTTTGCTGGATGATGACGGTGCAGCTTTGCTGCGCTTCGAAAATGGGGCAAAAGGGGTTTTGATGGCAACTCAAATTGCTGCAGGTGAAGAAAATTCGCTCAAACTGAGAGTCTATGGCGAAAAGGGCGGACTCGAATGGCACCAGCACGAACCAAATACCTTGCTGGTAAAATGGAGCGACAAACCTACCGAAATTGTTCGTGTTGGGAACGGTTACATGAGCGATATCGCCAAGCACAACACGCGCACTCCGGGAGGCCATCCCGAAGGATATCTGGAGGCATTTGCAAATATCTACCGTAATTTCTCACTGACTTTAAGAGCGAAATTGAACGGACAAACACCAAATGCCGAATGGCTCGATTTTCCAACCGTCGAAGACGGCATCCGCGGGATGATGTTCATCGATGCCGTTGTGAAGGCGGGTTATGATGATACGAACAAGTGGGTTAAATTTTAATATATAACAAAATGAAACGTCCAGTTACTCTTTTTACAGGCCAATGGGCCGATTTAACACTCGAAGAAGTTTGCAAAAAGGCCGTTGCCTTTGGTTACGATGGTTTGGAGTTGGCCTGTTGGGGCGACCATATCGAAGTGGATAAAGCCGATCAGGCCTATTGCAATGCTAAATTGGCTCTGCTGAAAAAATACAATCTTAAACTATTCTCGATCTCTACGCACCTTGTCGGACAAGCAGTTTGCGATAATCCTGATAGTCGCCATCGAGGAATGTTATCCGATGCAATCTGGGGTGATGGTCAGCCGGAAGGTATCCGCCAGCGCGCTGCTGCCGAAATTATCGAAACAGGCAAAGTTGCCAAGCGATTAGGATTGAAGGTCGTTAACGGTTTTACAGGTAGTTCAATATGGCACTTAAACTATTCATTTCCAGCCGTTTCTCAGGAAATGATTCAAGCTGGATACGATGATTTCGCTAAACGCTGGATGCCTATCCTGGACGAATACCAAAAAATTGGTGTGAAATATGCACTTGAAGTTCACCCAACCGAGATTGCCTTCGATATCGAAACGGCTAGCCGCGCCTTGAAAGCTGTCAATAATCATCCCGCCTTTGGCTTTAATTTTGACCCAAGCCATCTTGGGTATCAGGGAGTCGATTATACCAAGTTTATTTATGACTTCCCGGATCGAATTTACCATTTTCACATGAAAGATGCCAGCTGGAACGAGCATCCGGGTACGTCGGGCGTATTTGGCGGACACCTTGATTTTGGAGACAGCCGCCGTTTCTGGAATTTCAGAAGCGTTGGCCGCGGCCGAATCAACTTCGAAAATATTATCCGGGCATTGAATGACATCAGCTACAACGGCCCACTTTCCGTCGAATGGGAAGACAGCGGTATGGACCGCGAAATGGGTGCAGCAGAATCATGTGCCTTCGTAAAGAGGATCGATTTTTCGCCGAGTACACTGGCATTTGATGCGGCATTTAGCAAAGAATAGGAATGCTAGTCAACGGTACAAATTACCACACCATTTGGGTGCATCCGGAAAGCGATCATATTATTCAGGTAATCGATCAGCGACAGCTGCCGTTTGAATTTAAAATTATCGATCTAAAAACGCTGGAGGAGACTTTCGAGGCAATCAGGAATATGACCGTCAGAGGTGCTCCTTTGATCGGGGTCACCGGTGCATACGGGATTTATCTTGCCTTGCTAAATTGTAATGAAAAAAACTGGAGAGAGGATCTTAAAAAATCAGCTGTCTACCTTAAATCAGCCCGTCCCACAGCCGTAAACCTGGCGATACTCATTGACGAGATGATCACTTCACTTAATGGTTGCTCCTCCCTGAATAGTGCAAGAGGACTTGCTTTAAAGGAGGCAAACCGGATGAAGAAAAGGGAGATATCCTGGTCGGAAGCGATTGGTAATTATGGCTGTGAGCTGATTGAAACAATAAGTAAAGAGAAAAACGGTGAGCCGGTTAATATTCTCACTCATTGCAATGCCGGATGGCTTGCCTGTATCGACTGGGGAACCGCGACGGCTCCCATTTATAAAGCATTTCAAAAGGGGATTCCACTGCACGTGTGGGTAGATGAGACAAGACCCCGCAATCAAGGAGCACGGCTCACTGCATGGGAATTAGCTCAGGAAGGCGTCCCGCATACCGTGGTCCCGGATAATGCCGGAGGTCATTTGATGCAGCATGGAATGGTGGATCTCTGCATTGTTGGCAGCGACCGGACTACTGCTACCGGCGATGTGGCCAATAAAATTGGAACTTATCTGAAAGCATTGGCTGCATTCGACAATAAACTGCCATTTTATGTGGCGCTCCCTTCCTCGTCTATCGATTTTTCCATGAAAGACGGAGTTCGTGAAATACCCATCGAACAGCGCGATGGGGAGGAGGTAAGCTGGATGGAAGGGGAGCTTGAAAATGGTCTGATAGGCAGAATAAAGGTAATTAATAAGTCATCCCCGGTAGCCAATTTCGGTTTCGATGTGACACCTGCGAAGTTCGTAACTGCACTTATTACGGAAAGAGGGATTAGTAAGGCCTCAGAAGAAGAAATTCTGAAGCTATTTCCTAAAACAAATTAATGGCCAAACACTTCATTTATATCTAAACGCAACAATCAGATGCATGATTTTCAGGCTAATGAAGGCTATTTGAAATTCGACTGTCACCTTACCAAAGAGAAAATATCTATCCCTGAGGCTCTTTTCAAGCCATTGAATAACTGGCGAAACGAGCTCTGGTTAAAAGGCCTAATTGGCAGCTATCCCAACGGAATCGGATATGGGAATATTTCTGTTCGCGTACCCGGAAGTAACCAATTTTACATCTCCGGTACGGCAACCGGAGGTATTCAGAATCTAGAACAGGTTCACTATCCGTTAGTTGAGCGATGCGATCCGGCGATGAATACTGTCTGGTGTACAGGATTGATCAATGCTTCGGCAGAATCAATGAGTCACGCAGCCATTTATCAGGCAAATCCCGATGTAGGCGCAGTCGTCCACGTGCACAATCGTCGACTGTGGGAAAAGTACAAGGAAGTACTGCCAACAACGGATCAAAATATTGAATACGGTACCCCTGAAATGTCCGGAGCCATCCGTCTGATCATGACACTTCCCGAAACTCTGAATCGAAAAATATTCGTAATGGGAGGCCATGAAGAGGGATTGGTTTCTTTTGGCAAAACCGTTGAGGATGCGACCCTGGTTATTCTGGCACTCGACTAAAAAGCGGCATAATTTTGGATTTTGAATTGGGAATTCCGTGCGCGACTATTGCGATGGCTGCCGATTTCGATAGTTGGAAAGAAGACAAAACACCGGTTTCCTGTGAAGAGATTCTAAAGGTGTTTGGACTGAAGGTACACAACGTGCTGAATAGGTTGGCAAAGGAGGTTCCAATGGTTTAATTGACATCATTCTAAGGGTGGCAACGGTTTGCTAAGTTTCGCAAAGACGGTGCAGTTGACAAATGTTTACTATTTTAATTTCGATTTCGATGAGAAAATTATTTTTTGTACTTCTTGCGGCATTTCTTCTGACCCTGAATTCTTGTCAGACGAACTCCAAAAAACCCGACGAAAAAATCGTTTTTACCAGTATTCTGCCTCTGCAGTATTTTACCGATCAGATAACAGGTAATTTATATACGTCCGAAGTAATGGTACCTCCGGGTGTTGGACCGGAAACCTATAATCCGACTCCTAGGCAAATGGGACAAATGGCACATGCAGGAGCCTTTTTTGCCAACGGTTTCCTCGGATTCGAGAAGGCCTATTTGGAAAAATTTCAATCTATCAATCCTAATCTCCTGTTCATCAATACCTCCGTCGGAGTTAACCTGATTCGTGCAGAAGGGCACAATCACGGCGATCAGGAACATGAAAAAGGAGTCGATCCTCATACATGGTCATCCCCGGAAGGTGCTAGAATAATAGCTCGAAACATCTTCGACGGAATGGTTAAGATTGACCCTGCTAACAAAGGTCTATTTCAAGCTAACCTCACTAAATTATTGGCAAAGATCGATAGTGTTGATCAAGTTGTCACGGCAATTCTCAACAATATCCCATCCCGAAAATTCATGGTATTTCATCCCGCACTTGGCTATTTTGCCCGCGAATACCACCTCGAACAGCTATCCATTGAGTTTGAAGGCAAAATACCAACACCAAAACACATCCAGAATATTGTGATCGAAGCCAAAGCTCAAAAGATTGCCAACATCATGATCCAGAAGGAATTTGATGTCGAAAATGCCGAAATAATTGCAAAGGAAACCGGCAGTAGCGTGATCCAGATCGACCCACTGGCCTACGACTGGCCCAATGAGATGATCTCTTTGGCACGTAAAATGGCCGCCACAAAATAGCGATCCGGCGTGTGATAATTTTGTAAATTTGTGCCCGATATGATGCAAGAAAATCCTTCCAATAGAATTCCTTTGATCGACATCCGAAACCTTACGGTTGGATACGATGAAAATATCATTCTGACTGACGTTTCCCTGACGATCCACGATAGTGATTTCATAGGAGTTATTGGTCCGAACGGAGGTGGTAAAACAACACTGCTAAAAGCCATCCTGGGATTGTTGACACCTATAAAAGGAGAGGTAATTTTCCACGAATGCATGACGGAAGGAAACCACCACCACATTGGTTATCTGCCTCAGATCAACAACATAGATCGAAAATTTCCCATATCTGTTGAGGAAGTAGTCAAATCCGGACTCATGTCCAGGAAGCGCATCATCAAAAGTTACGACAAAAAAGATCTGGAATTCGCCGGACAATTGATGGATCAAATGGGAATTTATGGCATTCGCAACAAGGCTATTGGCGAACTTTCTGGCGGACAGATTCAACGTGCCTTGCTCTGCCGGGCATTGGTAAATCAACCAAAATTACTGATACTAGACGAACCTAATACTTACGTGGACAATCGTTTTGAGAAGGAATTGTACGAAAAATTGCGAAAATTGAATGAAAATATTGCGATTCTACTGGTGTCCCACGATCTTGGAACTATCTCAACGTATGTTAAATCAATTGCTTGTGTTAACCATTCTTTGCATTACCATCCCGGAAATAAGATCACGCCCGAACTGATGGAAGCATACCAGTGCCCGATCCAAATCATTACGCACGGGAAAATTCCGCATACCGTCTTACACCAACACGAGCAATAATGGAAAATCTGATGTCACTTCTGGCAATGAATTTCTTTCGCAATGCCTTACTGGCCTCACTGCTCGCCAGTATTACCTGTGGCATCATCGGTACCTACATTGTTTCGCGCAGGATCGTCTTTATCAGCGGAGGGATCACGCATGCTTCTTTTGGTGGCATAGGGATGGGTTACTATTTGGGGTTCGACCCAATTCTGGGTGCAGTTATTTTTGGCATATTTTCTGCTTTAGGGATAGAATTCTTTACCAGGAAGGCCGATCTCCGTGAAGATTCGGCCATCGCAATGCTCTGGGCGCTTGGCATGGCACTCGGGATTATCTTTATTTTTCTTACGCCCGGATACGCACCCAATCTGATGAGCTACCTCTTTGGAAACATCCTGACTGTATCCGTCACAGAGCTAATATTCCTAACACTTTTGATGATTGGGATTGCTGCATTTTTTATCGTTTTCTACCGGATGATCCTCTTTATTTCGTTCGATGAAGAATATGCTCTAACCAACAATACGCCGGTTCGTCTCTTTAATATCATCCTGATTTGTCTGGTAGCCTTAACAATTGTACTAAATATCAGAGTTGTAGGTATTATTTTGGTAATGTCGCTACTCACGATCCCGCAGGCAATCTCGAACCTTTTCTCCCGCCATTTTCACATCATGATCTTCCTTTCCATTTTCTTTGGATTTGTCGGATCCCTCGCCGGATTAATATTCTCCTACATCTACGATATCCCTTCTGGCGCGGCAATTATCTTTGCTCTGGTGCTGATGTACGGAATCGCCAAAATGTATTTTGTAACCAGGAAGGCGCTGGTGAAATAATTTTGGATTTTAGATTTTGGATTTTAGATTCCGCCACAATTTCCATTTGCACATTGTCGAATCACCGAATTGTCGAATTGCCAAATTATTTTTATCTTTGCACACGATATTAATATTTCGTATTACCATGACTGTTTCCCGTTTTAGTGTTTCATTGGAAGAGGAGTTGCTGGAAGCACTCGATGCCTATGTGAAGGAAAATCAGTTTCCGAACAGGTCGCAGGCTATACGTGCGCTGATTGAAAAAAACAGAGTGGAGAAGAAATGGCAATGTAACAATCTGGTAGCAGGCGCTATCGTATTGGTTCATCCCAACAGCAAGAAAGAAGTTTGGAACCGCTCTTTTGAATTGCAGACCCAATTTTCGGAGGTAGTTCTCTCCTCGCAACGCTTTTTCCTAGAAAACGACCATACCATGGAAGTGATTACCGTCAAAGGAACTGCGCACACTTTAACCCAATTATCCGATCAGCTGATAGGAATTAAAGGCATCGAACATGGTAAATTGATAATGAGCAAGGTAAACTAAAAAAATTTTCGATAATAGTAATACTAATTATGGCATTCGTAATACCGGATTTCGAAAGACAAAAGAAATGACGTAGTGGCGACCCTTTGTGGTCGTCCGGAAACATATTTAAAACCCTTTTAGATTTCAATAAAATGAATAAAATAATCCCTCTTTTCATCGTTTGCACTCTTTTTTATAGTGCAAAAGCCCAAGAAAAGCAGCTCTCCGTAAAAGATACCATCACTATTAAAGAAGTCATCGTTACCGGAACAGCCACAAAAATAAACCGCAACAGTACTCCTTTGGCCGTATCAGTACTGGATCGTAAGCAGATTGCCGAAGGTAGCGAATCGGCCATTCTACCTATGTTGAGTGGCAGGGTACCTGGCCTTTATGTAACAGAACGAGGGGTTACCGGATTTGGTGTTGCAGCAGGATCGGCCGGCCAGATTTCCATCCGTGGCATTGGAGGCAACCCAACTACCGGAGTTTTGATGCTTATCGACGGTCATCCGCAATTTATGGGATTGATGGGTCACCCGCTTCCCGATAGTTATGTTGCCTCTGATGTGGAACGGGTTGAGGTAATCCGAGGTCCGGCTTCCATTTTGTATGGCTCAAACGCCATGGGAGGTGTTATCAACATCATCACCCGGAAGGAAGCATCCGAGGGTCTCATAGGAAATGCGCGGCTCTCCTATGGTTCATTTAACACCCAAAAGCAGGCTGCATCCGTTGGTTTTAAAAAGAGCAAATTCAGTACCTTTGCCTCTGTCAACCACGACAAGACAGACGGCCACCGTCCAAACTCCGACTTTGAAATCACGAATGGATACCTAAAATTGGGCTATGAAATAAACCCACATCTTAAGGCAGACGCTGATATCTCGTTGGCTAAGTTTAATGCCATAGATCCTGGAGCAGATACGATACATGCCCTTCCGGGAAATCGAATCGACATTACCCGTGGTTACTGGGCTTTATCCGTTACAAATGAGTATGATAAAATTTCCGGTGGACTAAAATTATACAACAACTTTGGCGAACATACAATAACGGATGGCTTTCACTCGACCGATAAGAACAGGGGAATTAATCTATACCAAACCTTGCGGCTTTTTGAAGGAAATAACCTTTCATTTGGAGCCGATTTGGCCAATTACGGAGGCAAAGCCGAAAATACCAAAGCCATGAATGGGAAAGGGATAACTTTTGCCGATACAACCGTACAGGAAGCCGGCATCTATGCCTTTACCCAGCAAACACTTTTCCAAAATCTTACGCTGAACGGTGGAATGAGGTTGCAAAACCACAGTAAATACGGGAATGAATGGATCCCTTCTGCCGGTTTTGCATGGCAAGTATCACCCCTAACAACCTGGAGGGCAAATTATTCCAAGGGTTTTCGCAGTCCGACCGTTCGTGAACTTTATATGTTTAACCACAATCCAAATCTTCAACCAGAACGAATTTATAGCTTCGAAACAGGCATTGCCCAAAGCTTCCTTCAAAATAAACTAAAGATTGAATTGACTGGATATCTGGTAAAGGGCGACAATCTGATTGTTACGGGAGCCATGGGAAACCTATATAATACAGGGAAAATAAACAACAAAGGGATTGAGCTTTCGCTTAATGCAAGGCCACTAAAAAAACTGGAGTTGCTTCTTGCCTATAGTTACATAAATATGGAAAAACCTTTGTTTGCCACTCCTAAGAACAATCTATTCTTGAGCGGAACCTATCGATGGGACAAATTCCGGCTTAATTGTTCTTTCAAGCAGATTACCGATCTAAATAACGATGTTTCCGGCAAAGTTAATCTGATTAATTATAGTTTACTGAATGCGAAAGCTGCCTGGATTATTAACAGACACCTGGAATTTACTGTTAGCGGAGAGAATCTGCTCGGACAAAAATATGAACCAAATCGGTATTATCCAATGCCGCTCACGACGGTGTTTGCAGGAATAAGTCTGCAATTAGGAAAAATGTAGCTCGCGTTTTTAATTATCCATATTAACAATCTGTTAAGTCGTACAAATATTCTTTGATCGAATTTAGGTGATAAATTATCTCCTTTAAATGTCTATTTTTGTTAAATTATTTAAAAAGACTATTCGAATGAAACTCGACAGAATTTTTAGTTTCCTTGTACCAAAAGACCGCAAGTTCTTCCCTTTGTTCAATGATGCCGCCGACAACCTCGTTTTAGCTTCTGAATTATTGATCAAACTGGTTAGAGAACGGGATTTAACCCAGAGGCTGGAGTACATGAAGCAAATCAGGGATGTTGAACACATCGGAGACGACATTACTCGCAACCTGCTCAATGAGTTAAACGGAACCTTCATCACACCATTCGATCGGGAAGATATTCATGAATTGATCAGTAACATGGATGACATCGTTGATTATATCCATGCTACATCCAAAAGGATCCACCTTTATAAAGTTTCCAATTTCCCCGAAGAATTTATTTGGATTGCCGATCGCATCCATTCTGCCAACAAAGAGATTCAGAATGTTTTACGCAGTGTGAGATCGGTTAATGATTTCAAAGAATTTGCGCCGTGTTGTGAAAGAATCAGCGAATACGAAAGTCAGGTCGACGATATTTATCAGGAATATCTTTCTAAACTCTTCGAACAGGAAATCAATGCAATAGATCTTATCAAAAAGAGAGATATTCTAACCACCCTTGAAAAAGCTATTGACAAATGCGATGATGTTGGAAATCTTTTCTCTTCCCTTATCATTAAAATGGGTTAATCCAGTGATAAAAATAAAAAACAACCATCCGGGCATGGCCTGTATCTGTCGTCATACCTTGATTTAACCAAATAATTAACACAAAGAATGAGTTTTACTCTTCTCATAGTCATCATCGTACTTGCATTTTTGTTCGACTTCATCAATGGTTTTCATGATGCGGCTAATTCAATTGCTACAATTGTCTCGACCAAAGTATTGTCTCCGCTGCAGGCTGTTTTGTGGGCCGCATTTTTTAATTTTCTTGCGTATGCAATTTTTGAATTAAAAATCGCGGATACCATCGCCAAGGTTGTTGATACCAATGCGATAAATCTACAGGTAATTCTCGCTGGAATCCTAGCGGCCATACTCTGGAACCTGTTGACCTGGTTTTTAGGAATACCTTCCAGCTCATCGCATACCCTTGTTGGTGGATTCGCAGGTGCTGCCATCGCACATGCAGGTTGGAGTGTTGTCCATTCGGGTGTTATCCTTAAAATTGCCTCCTTCATTTTTTTGGCTCCTTTTTTAGGAATGTTCTTCTCCTATACGTACTCCATCATCCTCCTTAATCTTTTTAAAAGAGCGAAACCGCATGTTGTTCATAAGTATTTTAGGAGATTTCAGTTGCTCTCATCTGCGCTTTTAAGTTTGGGACACGGAGGAAATGATGCACAAAAAGTGATGGGTTTGATTGCCGCTACTTTGATGGTTTACTTCAATGGCGTTGATCCTTCCATGATCCCTGACTGGGCTACTATCACAATGGTTGGCGGTAAAATTCATGCTATTCCGCACTGGATCGTTTTAGGGTGTTATGCTGCAATCAGTGCCGGCACAATCTCAGGCGGCTGGAAGATTGTTAAAACGATGGGTACTAAAATCACCAAACTCACTTCTTTTGAAGCTATTGCCGCAGATACGGCAGGCGCTACCTTGCTTTTTGGAACCGACGCTTTCGGAATTCCTGTTAGCACAACCCACACCATAACTGGTGCCATCATGGGTACCGGATTACCCAGAAGAGTTACTGCTGTAAAATGGGGAGTTACCATCAATCTATTGTATGCATGGATTTTAACGATACCTGTTTCAATGGCAATTGCGGCATTAATCTATTATATTATAAAATTTCTGGGAGTGTGATAACGTACTATGAGAATCCTCCGATCCTATACACCAAGCAAATTATCATTCATTTCGTCTTTGGTAACGACACTCTTTACTGCGTTGCTGTTAACACTTAATCATTTTTTTGGGCACGCCATTCTTCTGTTTGTTCTGGTTCCGGTTGTATTTCTTCTTTCCTTTCTAACAACAAGTTATATTCTGAATTACCTGATCAACGATAAGATCACCCCCATTTACAAGACAATTAGTGGTATCCCGGTTAAGGACAAGCGAGAAAAAAAGAATCCCCAAAAAGATATCCTGGCTGAGGTCGAACACGATGTTAAGTTATGGGCTGATGATAAGATGGCGGAAATCGAGCGTCTTCGCGACCTGGAAAAATACCGCAAAGATTTCGTTGGTAATGTTTCTCATGAACTAAAAACGCCCATCTTCAATATTCAAGGATACATCTTAACCTTGTTGGATGGTGGTTTAGAGGATCCGGAAATTAATCGGCTATACCTCGAACGTACCGAAAAGAGTATCGACAGGATGATCAATGTCGTGGAAGACCTGGAGTCTATTACCAAATTGGAATCCGGCGAACTGAAACTAAATCCCGAGGTTTTTGATATCGGCAAACTAGTGGAAGAAGTTTTTGAACTTGAGTTACGCGAAGCTACTGAGCGGAACATGACCATGCATCTGAATACCACAACTGGTAAGCCATATCTGGTAAAAGCAGATAAGAAACGTATTTTTGAGGCCATGCGTAACCTGATTGGGAATGCCATCAAATACGGAAGAAAAGAAGGGAATGTCAAAGTTGGATTTTATGATATGAACAACTTACTTTTAATTGAAGTGAGTGACGATGGAATCGGGATTGAAAAAAAAGATCTGCCACGTATATTCGAGCGGTTCTACCGTGTTGACAAAAGTCGATCCAGGACGCAAGGAGGTACCGGATTAGGCTTGTCGATTGTCAAACATATTATTGAAGCGCATAAACAGAAAATTAATGTGAAAAGTACGCCTGATAACGGAACAACCTTCACATTTGCACTAGAGAAAGGGAAGCTTCTGAAATAAAATGAAAAATGAAAAATGAAAAATTAAAAAAGATCCATAATTTGTCTTAATTTTAAAATTTGGTATTAAACATGGATGGAATAAATCCAAATTTTTCATTTTTCATTTATTTAAATAGTATGACAGAAAAAGAAAGTGCCCCAAAAATCCTATTGGTGGACGATGAAGAAGATATCCTTGAATTTGTAAGCTATAACCTCGAAAGAGAAGGCTTTAAGGTTTTTACCAGCAGAAATGGCCGAGAAGCCATCCAGATGGTCACAAAGATTAAACCAGATCTGGTCATATTAGATGTAATGATGCCTGAGATGGACGGTATTGCAGCTTGTGAAGAAATTCGAAAACTTCCCGGGTGCCGTGATGTCGTCATTGCTTTTCTTACCGCCAGGGGAGAAGATTATTCGCAGATTGCCGGATTTGATGCCGGTGCCGACGACTACATCACCAAACCAATACGGCCAAAAGTATTAATCAGCAGGGTAAAAGCGTTGTTGAAAAGAACGGGCGGTACGGCTGCTGACATCCAGGAACAGGAAAAAGTACTTCATATCGGCAATCTTGTTATCGACAAAGAAAAATTCACTTTGCGAGTAGACGAAACGGAGATGATGCTTCCGCGCAAAGAATTTGAACTTTTATCACTGCTTGTTTCCAAGCCCGACAAAGTTTTCCTGAGGGATGAAATCTATAAAGCTGTTTGGGGAGAAAATGTCATTGTTGGAGATAGAACCATCGATGTGCACATTCGTAAACTTCGCGAAAAAATCGGAAACGATCATATTCGCACGCTCAAAGGAATCGGATATAAGTTTGTAGTCTAATCGATTAAAGCTCTTTCCGCATTCTGGCAACCGGTATATCCAGCTGTTCGCGGTATTTGGCCACAGTACGTCGTGCAATATTGTATCCTTTATCTTTCAATATATTAGCCAACTCGTCATCAGTCACAGGCTTCTGCTTATTTTCATTTCCGATACAATCTTTCAAAATTGATTTGATCTCGCGCGTCGACACTTCTTCGCCGTCTTCTTTCTGCATCGACTCTGAAAAGAAATATTTCAGTGAGTATATTCCAAAATGGGTCTGTATGTATTTGCTGTTTGAAACTCTTGAGATAGTTGAGATATCTAATCCGGTGAGATCGGCGATATCCTTCAGGATCATAGGCCTCAGCTTCGTTTCGTCGCCCTCGATAAAAAATTCTCGCTGAAACTGGAGCATCGCATTCATCACCATCATCAATGTATCCTGCCGTTGTTTAATTGCATCAATGAACCATTTTGCAGAATCAATTTTCTGCTTAACAAATAGCAACGCATCCTTCTGGTCGTTAGTCATCCCCTTCCCCGTATCACGGAAACCTTTCAGCATATTTGAATAATAATTGCTGATATTCAACTCAGGAACATTCCGCTGATTAAGGCTCAGAACCATCTCATCATTAACAATTTCCAAAATAAAATCCGGAATAATCGTTGGATTTCCGCGACTGATAGTATTGCTGTAAGAACTGCCTGGTTTTGGATTGAGCTTAAGAATTTCATCGAGTGCATCCCGTAAGTCGTCTTCTTCGATATTGAATTTGCGCTGAATCTTATCGTAATGCTTTTTTGTAAATTCCTCGAACATCTCGTCCAAAATCCGATAGGCTGTTCGGATCTCTTCTCTCCCCATATTCTTCCTGGTAAGCTGAATCATCAGGCATTCACGTAAATCCTGCGCTCCAACGCCGGCAGGATCCAGCTCCTGAATTATACGTAAGATTCTTGCAAGATTTTTTTCATCAGTTAGAATATTTCGGGCAAAAGCCACATCATCAACTATGGCATCTAATTCGCGACGGAGATATCCATCCTCATCAATGTTTCCGATAATCTGCTCAGCAAGAATGGCATCCTGATCGTTGAGCATAACCATTGCGACCTGTTCCTGCAAGTATTCATGAAAAGAGGAAGCTTCGGAATAAGGAATGTCAACACTCTTTTCGTCTTTTGAAAAATTATTGGCTTCGTAACGGTAGGAAGGATAATCTTCTTCGTTGAGATAATCATCAACCGAAAACTCCTCATTTTCACCATCTTCCTTGGTCTTTAAGTCGTTCGGAAGTTCTTCTTCACCCTTTCCAAATTCATTCTCCTCCAACTCCAGAACGGGATTTTCCTCTAACTCTTTCTTGATTCTTTGCTCCAGTTGAAGCATAGGCAACTCTAACAGCTTGATTACCTGTATCTGCTGTGGAGAAAGCTTTTGAAGCAGTCGCTGCTGGAGAGAGAGATTTTGCATGATTCAAATTAAAACTCGCAATTTTTCGGTGTTCTGGCAAATGGAACAACATCGCGGATATTTCCCATTCCGGTTACGAAAAGCATCAGTCTTTCGAAACCAAGTCCGAATCCTGCATGCGGACAACCTCCAAAACGCCTGGTATCGAGGTACCATTCCATGTCCTCCTTGGGTATATTCATTTCATCCATTCTTCTTTCCAGTACTTCGAGTCGCTCTTCACGCTGTGATCCACCAATGATTTCGCCGATTTGCGGGAAGAGAACGTCCATGGCGGCAACAGTTTGTCCGTTGTCGTCAAGGCGCATGTAAAACGCCTTTATTTCTTTGGGATAGTTGGTCAGAATTACCGGTTTCTTGAATTCCTGCTCGACCAGGTACCGCTCATGCTCACTCTGGAGATCTGTGCCATAGCCACCTATCGGATATTGGAACTTTCCCTTTTTGTTCGGTTTCGAATTTTTTAGAATCTCAATTGCTTCGGTATAAGTCAGTCTGATAAAATCATTATCGGCCACAAACCTTAATTTTTCAATCAATTCCATGGAACGCTGATCGGCCGGTTTAACCTTTTCCTCTTCGACCAAGCGATTACTTAGGAACAGCAGATCATCCATGCAATGATCCAATGCATACTTGATAAGATATTTAAGGAATTCCTCCGCAAGATCCATGTTGTCAGTGAGATCGCAAAAGGCAACTTCCGGTTCAATCATCCAAAACTCGGCGAGATGTCTGGAGGTATTGGAATTTTCGGCGCGGAAAGTCGGGCCAAAAGTATAGATCTTGGAAAGTGCCATGGCGAAAAGTTCTCCTTCTAACTGCCCGGAGACAGTCAGGTTAGCGGCTTTTCCGAAAAAATCCTGGGTAAAATCGATCTTTCCTTCCTCGTTCAAAGGAGGATCAACGGCAGGCAATGTTGTTACCCTAAACATTTCCCCGGCACCTTCGGCATCTGAACTTGTGATGATAGGAGTATGAACATTGAAGAATCCACGATCGTTAAAAAACGAATGGATGGCAAAAATCATGGCATGCCGTATCCGGAAAATCGCACTGAAAGTGGCTGTCCGAGGACGCAGATGCGCCATTTCACGCAAAAACTCCAGGCTATGACGTTTAGGTTGAATAGGATATTTGTCGGGATCTGACAATCCGATTACCTCAATTTTTTCTGCTTTTAACTCTACAGATTGACCTGATCCTGAAGATGCTACGAGTATTCCGGTAACGCCAATGGCCGCACCGGTATTGATATTTTTGAAGAAATCCTCACCAAATAATTCAACTTCTGCAACAACTTGCAAATTGTTAATGGTTGATCCGTCATTTAATGCGATAAAATTGACGTTTTTACTTCCTCGACGGGTACGAACCCATCCCTTAATGGTAATTTCGGCACCAACCTGACCGGTCTTTAAAATTTCTGCAATCTGAATTTTTTTCATTTTTAACTATACTTCGTGGTGAATCAGTGGGTAATACTTGTTTTTATTGCTATTCGATACAAAATTACACTTTTTGCCGTCTGTTCATAACGCATAAGGCATATCTTTTAATTTGGTTTAAAACACATATCACAATTCCCCATTTCCGGCTGACCACAAAGGGTTGCCGCTACGCGGTCATGCAACATTTCAGGTAGAGAGACGATTAATCGGTAAAGAACTGATTATTGGTAGAGACACGCTGTTATTTGGTAGAGAGAGACGGTTATTTGGTTGAGAGACGCGATTAATCGCGTCTCTACAGCATCTCAAATCTTTTCTTCTTAGCTTTGTCGAAAATTTGAGATTATGTCTTTTTCAAACTGGATTGAATTGTGTGAACATCTAAGTAATCAATTTGATATAGATGTTGATTTGAATGGCGTTCTTTTCCTGGTAGGTATCCGCGAACGCGGACTAACCTTTCAACCTTTTTCAAAAGAGGAGAAAATGAGCCTTATGAACTTGGGAAGTTGTACCTTGTATCAAGAGATGGGACTTACTGAAAAAACGGGAGTCGACGAGCAGGGATGGCCCATTTTTAGCCAAAAAGCCCTTGCACCAGCTATTCCGGAAGAGCGAAAAAATAAGGTTTTGCAGGATTGCGCCGTTCGGTACTTCAGTAAGATCTATTAGGAAGTGAAAAATGGGAAGTGAAAAATGAAAAATGAAAAATGAAAAATGAAAAATGGGAAATGCAGGTTAGAGGTGATTTTTTGCGGTTTTTATTGATGCGACAAGCATTGCGATTAATTCCATGCAATTGATTTTTAGCATTTCAAAACATTCTCTTGATATAAAATTTGTATCAAACAAAATCATAAGCTAATATTCAGACTCATTGGCCTCCTTCAATGCCACAGTAAGCTTGTTTATAAAATCAGCTCTACTAGCAGCAAATTCAGACTCGCGAATAAGGGCACCAATTGAAGTCCCAGACCGTATTATTTGTTTACTCAACACATACTCTCTTTTTTCAGAGATAAGTGATTGACTCAACTTAACAATTTTAATCGCAAATAGATAACTTTTCTCTTTAAGTGGATTGATTAGTTTCTCTTCTTTATTGTCTCGCATAGCTTTGAACTAGTTTGAGACAAGTTAATGCAATAAACACAGAATCAAGAACCATCCATCCCATATTTTTCACTTTTCATTTTTCATTTTTCATTTCTTCAGTATTTTTTCAATCTCCTTCAACTCCTCACTCGTAAAATAGAGGTTCTTCTGCGCTTTTAGATTATCTGCTAACTGATTGACGGAGCTTGCACCGATCAGCACGGAAGTGACCCTTTGATCTTTCAATAGCCAGGCAATCGACATTTGTGCCAGTGACTGACCGCGCTGTAAAGCAATATTGTTAAGTTTCTTCACCTTTTCAAGTGCCGGAGCTACCTGTTCGGGTTTCAGAAATCCCCACGATTTGGAGGCTCTCGATCCTTCCGGTATTCCCATTAAATAACGGTCGGTGAGTAATCCCTGCGCAAGCGGTGAAAAAGCGATTACTCCAATACCTTCTTTCTCAACAACATCCAAAAGTTCTGCCTCCACCCATCGTTCAAACATCGAATATTTTGGCTGATGAATCAAGCACGGCGTACCAAGTCTGCGTAAAATTTCGGCTGCCTCACGCGTTTTTTCTGCCGGATAGTTTGAGATACCGGCATACAATGCTTTACCTGATTTAACGGCATGATCCAGTGCCATCATCGTCTCTTCGAGGGGCGTATTTGGATCAGGCCGATGGGAATAAAAGATATCGACATAATCTACCTGCATCCTTTTTAAACTCTGATCAAGACTAGAAAGCAGGTATTTGCGGGATCCCCATTCTCCATAAGGACCTGGCCACATCAGATATCCGGCTTTAGTAGAGAGTATTAGTTCATCACGGTAAGATTTGAAATCTTTTTGAAAAATCACCCCAAAATTCTCTTCGGCAGATCCGGGAGGCGGTCCATAATTATTCGCTAGGTCGAAATGAGTTATCCCATTGTCAAAAGCATAGCGCAGCATACTGCGGCTATTTTCAAAATTGTCGACGCCGCCAAAATTATGCCATAACCCCAAAGAGATTACGGGCAGTTTCAGTCCGCTGCGTCCACAATGGCGATATTCGCAGAGGTTGTTGTAACGATCGGGACAGGCTAAATATTCCATGGTTACCAATTGATTGATTTCTTGTAAAATTAATAAAAATGATCCTTCAAAATTCTGGATACAGCTATTCTTGAGGTCATATTTATTTTTATATTTGTTTTCTTGATTGAGAAGAGCAACCACGCTAAATTTTATACATAAACAATTAAATCAATGGAACAAAAGACAAACAGTAATGTCCAACTAGGGATGATTTTTATGGCCTCGATCTTTTTTATTTTCGGGTTCATCACCAATTTCAACATCGCGATGAAAGATCAGGTGCAATTGGCATTTGCCCTGACAAACTTTGAGGCTCAGTTAGTTAATTTTTCATTTTTTATCGCTTATGCCGTTTTTAGTTTTCTTTGCGGTTACATCATTAAAAGAATTGGTTACAAGAATGGTGTTATTGCCGGACTCGTCCTGGTTGCTGTAGGAAGCTACATGTTTTTTCCTGCCGTTTCAGCACTTTCTTATCCGCTGTTTTTGATGGCAGTCTTTGTAATGGCTACCGGTGTAGTATTTCTCCAAACTGCCGCAAATCCGTATGTTGCAGCTTTAGGTCCTCAGGATACCGCTCCTGCCCGGTTGAATCTTACCCAGGCATTGAATGGTGTGGCTTGTACAATTGCCCCGTTCCTGGCTGGTATTTTAGTTCTGGCTCCTGCAGTTTTAGCGATTAAAGGTGGGGCTACACCTGCCGATGCGGCCAAATTTGTTCAGATGCCGTTCGTTATCATCGGATCGATTGTTGTCTTAATCGCTATAGGTATTGCATTCATAAAACTTCCTGAAATTAAAGGAGATACAACTATTTCATCCTCGTCCGTTTTCAGGAAACCACAGGTTTGGTTGGGTGCGTTAGGTATTTTCTGTTATGTGGGTGCCGAAGTAGGTACTGCCTCACAAATTGCTCCATATTTAAAGGCCGACGGAATGGGTATCGACGTAGCGGTGAAACTCTCTGCTATCTATTGGGGAGGATCCATGGTGGGTCGTTTTTTCGGTTCCATCCTGCTAAGCAATCTGCCTAAAGCAAAAATGTATCAGTATTCAGCATTTGTGATGGTCTTCGCCTTCTTCGTAGGATGGTTTATTACGTCTGCATCGGTGACTGAAGGTCAGTTTTTATTTACCTCACAACCTTTGAACGGCTTAATCTTTCTAGGTATCGCAGTAGCAAACTTCTTCCTTATGTGGTTTGGAAAAGGAAAAGCAAATGTGGCACTTGGAATTTTTGGTGCCGTCAACGTACTGTTGATCGTTGCGGCTGTAATGTTACCGGCGACGATTGGTATGTGGTGTCTGCTTTCAATCGGATTTTTCAACTCCATTATGTTCCCAAATATCTTTGCCCTGTCTGTTAATGACCTTGACCCATCTGAAATGCCTTTGGCATCAGGGATTATTAATACTTTGATCGCAGGTGGAGCCATTATTCCATTGCTTATCGGTGGTTTGACCGATATCTTCAGCGCTCGCGGTGCATTGTTGATTCCAATTTTGTGCTATGCTTACATTACCTTTTTCGCACTTAAAGGAAGCAAGATAAGATAAGAGAGATAAGACATGAGACATGAGACATGAGAGATAAGACATGAGACATGAGACATGAGATGGTGTTAACCGCAGAGTGCGCACTCTGCGGTTAATTTTTTTTAAAAGGATAAATTATGAAGCAAGTAGCCATAGGAATTGATATCGGCGGTACCAATACCGCAATAGGAGTAGTCGATCGTGAAGGAAATGTTTTGTACGAAAAACAACCTCAATTACCGACACCGCAGAAGAAGGAAAATCCTTCTATGATAATCGAGCGGTCGGAAGAGTTATGCACGAACTTCATTTCGGAGCTTTCCGAAGAAGTTCGGATCGCCATCGGAACCGTCAAAAAAAACAATCCGGATCTGTTGGTGATGGGCATAGGAATCGGCGCCCCCAGTGCGAATTATTACCGTGGTACGATCGAATTTCCGGCCAACCTTCCATTTGTTGGAGTAGTTCAATTTACGGATTTATTACAGGCCAAATTACCCGAGATCAGTCTCATCAAGGTCACGAATGATGCGAATGCTGCTGCCCTGGGGGAGATGATCTATGGCGGCGCTATTGGCATGCGCAATTTTGTGATGATCACTCTCGGCACTGGCATAGGCAGCGGAATCATTGTCAACGGCGATTTGGTGTATGGGCACGATGGCTTTGCCGGGGAGATAGGTCATACCACCGTTGTGCCGGATGGACGAGCCTGCGGCTGTGGTGGGAAAGGTCACCTGGAGACTTACTGCTCCGCGACCGGTATCAAAAGGAATGTGTTCGAAATATTGACCAAATACAACAACAGCGAAAGTCCGCTAGCCAATGTCCCGTTCAACAAAATGACCGCTAAGATGGTCTATGATGCAGCAGAACAAAGTGATCCGATTGCCTTGGAAGCCTTTGAATATGCCGGAGAATTGCTCGGACGCAGTTTTGCCGATACTGTCCATTATCTCAGTCCGGAAGCCTTTTTCCTTTTCGGAGGAGCTGCTGCAGCCGGTGAGTATATCTTCAGACCCACAAAAGAAAGCATGGAACGTCATCTGCTACCGTTCTATCGAAATAAAGTAAAAATTCTACCTTCCAAACTGAAAGCAGGATCAGCGGCAATTGTTGGTGCAAGTGCTTTGGTTTGGAAAGAGCTTGATAAAATCAAAAAGTGAAGAATATTGACTTAAAAGATGAAAAGATTAATCATAGTTAGACATGCCAAGACTATTCAACACGGTTACGATCAGGATTTTGATCGCACTTTAACCGAGCGTGGAATAGATAATGCTGAAAAAATTGCTTTTGAAATGGTGAAAGCTGGCATTCATCCTGATCTGATCATCTCGAGTCCTGCCGTTCGCACGACCCAGACAACCCGCATATATGCTGATGCTTCTGGTTATCCAACGGGGAAGGTCAGGTATGAGAAAAAACTTTACTCCGGCATGGTGGCCAATTCTTTCTCTCAAATGTTGCAGGAAATGGATGACCAACATACTACCGTGATGGTGGTGGGGCATAATCCAACAGTTTACTATTTTATTGATTTTCTACTTCCTGACTTCTCGCTGGATGTTCCTACCTGTTCAACGATAGTTATAGAATTTGACATTCACCAATGGGAAGACTTAAAGGTTCGTTCTGGAAGAATGACTCATCGCTGGATTCCGGATATGCTTTGAGCTATGCGGGAAACCAGAATCTCACTTGATCGTTAGCCGGTTCTCTACCATCCTGTTGTTATATTGTTGGATGAAGGCTTTAAATCGCTGAAAATGAGCGTCCAATATTGTATCCCGAATTCCCGCAAGGTTCGTCTGATATTGGGGATCCGTCTTATATCGATAGGCCGCCAAGAGTGCTTTGCCATCCGATTGCAGCAGATAATCTCCTTCCATAAACTGGAAATAGCCGTCGATATAGTTCACAACGAAAGGATTTTCGCCCTGCTGTAAACGGTCGCTACCAAACGCGAAATAGGGTGCGTCGTATTTCAGGTAGCCCATCACGGTAGGGAAAATATCGATCTGCTGCATTAAAGTTGAGTCCATTCCAACCAAATTACTGTTTGGCTGGTGAAAAATGACCGGGACAGAGAAGCATCCTGTGGAAGTAATGTACTCTTTGTGGTCGTTGGAAGGAAGTGAGTGATCGGCAGTTATGACAAACAGCGTGTTTTTATACCAAGGCTGTCTGGATGCCTCTTTGAAGAATTTCCTCAACGAATAATCACTGTATTCGATGCATTTGTAAAGCGGATTTGGTCCTCCCTTGAAAACGTTTGTGTATTTAGATGGCAGGATATACGGATGATGTGAGGACAAAGTAAAAACGGAGGCGATAAATGGTTCTTTCAGCTGTGCGAAATTATGTGCACAATAGTTCAGAAATAGCTCATCCGGTATTCCCCAATAGCCGTCAAAATCCTCGCTGTGCCCATATTCATTCTCACCGAAATATTTCGTAACCGAAAGCATGTTTGTGATGGCGTTAAACCCCATGGAACCGTTGGGCGCCCCATGAAAAAATCCGGCATCGTATCCTTTTTTCTTCAAAGTGGCTGCCAAACCGTCCATTGCGTTTAAGGAGTATCGAGATAGAATAAATGGCTGCACAAGAGAAGGGATGCCGGCAATCACAGAAGGAATGGCATCTATCGACTTTGTTCCATTGGCAAAAGAGTACTTCCAGGTATAGCTTTGGTGGATTAACGAGTCCAAAAAGGGAGTATATCCTCTGTAATGGCCTCCTTCCAAATCGGTATTTAAGGAACCAACCACCTCCTTGGTGAAACTCTCAAGAATAAGCACCACCACATTCATCGGTTTAAAATTCCCGGCAGGATAACCCTGATGGATAGGTGAATAGATCCTTTCTACCTCCTTCTCATCGAAAAATTCTACCTTTTCGAAGGTTTTGGCTTTTATGGTATGCATGATGGAAAAGGGGGTATTCAAAGCAATCGCTGCTTCGATTGGTTTCTGCACCTTTTCAAGCCCATTACTGAGGGTAATAGGGCGGGTTGTTCCGGTAAAACCGCCTCTCATACCGGCAATGGTCAATCCGGCAAACAGCAGCATCGTTACCGTTGAAATTCCATAAAATGCAATGTCATTTCGAATAAGGCTACTTTTTCGGTGATCCAAATAGATCCATCGGAGAAAGAAAATCAAGCCAATAAATAGGATCACCAGATACCAGTATTGAAACAATCCAACCAATATAATTTTCCAAAGATGAGACTCATTTTTGAATTCGGAGAATACGCTAAAATCCGTTCTGCGCAAGATATACCTGAAATAAACAACATCTACGAAATTGGCCAGAAGACCGATGGAATTAGTAACCAAGAATAAGATTCTCGCAAATTTTTTATAGCTAACATCGTATTTCAACTTTATCGGCACAAGCATTACCAACAAATATAAACTGTTGATATACAACACTGCGGAAAGGTCGAACTTCAGTCCGGAAACCATCAATTCTCCGAGATGAGAATGTGAAATCTCAGGGAAATAGCTACTATTAAGCAAATAAAACAGTAATCGCTGAATAGAGAACAGGAGCATAACCACCAACAATCTCCACACTACCATCACGGGGGCACTTTGAAATTTCTCACTAAATATCTTCATCTCCAAATTCAATTTAATACATTATTTCGCAGGAACTACTTCAATACATACATTTATGACTCCTTATTTTCCTAATTGAGGTAAATAATTAAAAATGAAAGCTTTCAAAGAGCAAATTCTGATATTCGCTTTGTAAAGATAATCATCTGATGATGGAGTAATTACGTAATTCATCGGGGCTATGCGTCCGATAAAAAAATAATTTGAGACGATCCATTTTTAGTGCGCTGATTTGGTTGATCACAAAAGAGTCCCAAGAACTACCGATGATCGGATTGCCAGATAAACTGTCAAAGTCTGTGACATCAAGTAAATGATGCAAAATGCCGGTATCAGTCAAATAGACCTTTGGTGTTT
>JBBQJE010000010.1:0-29361 GCA_038325635.1 Bacteroidales bacterium | reverse complement strand
AGATTCGCTACTTCCGAAGGCAGTGTGGGGCTTCAACGGGACTGAACGTCCAGGGGCTGTTTATCTGGCGGCAGCACTTGCCGGTTATGCACAGAAGGGATTGCCGGCGTTCGGGATTTATGGTCGTGATGTACAAGATAGTAACGATACCACTATCCCGGAGGATGTTAAAGAGAAGATTCTACGCTTTGTCAAAGCCGGTCTGGCAGTGGCCCAGATGAAAAACAAATCATATCTGTCCTTGGGAGGTATGTCGATGGGAATAGCCGGATCTGCCGTTGATCAGGAATTTTTACTGGATTATTTAGGTGTCCGGACGGAGGTAATTGATATGTCCGAATTGGTACGTAGGGCCGAAAGAGGTATTTATGATCCAACAGAATATGCCAAAGCCTTAGCTTGGGTGAAGAAGAACTGCAAGGAAGGCAAGGACGTAAACGATTCCGACAAACAGGCAACACGGGAGCGAAAAGATTGGGAATGGGAGATGGTTGTTAAGATGACGCTTTCAGCCCGCGATCTGATGATAGGCAATTCCAAATTGAAAGATATTGGATACGGTGAAGAAGCGCTGGGACATAACGCTATTTTTGGTGGTTTCCAGGGACAAAGAGCATGGACGGATCATCTTCCTAACGGGGATTTCATGGAGGCTATTCTTAACTCTTCTTTCGACTGGAATGGGCTGAGGGAAGCTTTCGTTTTTGCTACTGAGAACGACTGTTTGAATGGCGTGGCCATGTTATTTGGTCATCTGCTTACCAATACAGCCCAGATATTCTCTGATGTTCGTACTTATTGGAGTCCGGAGGCAGTTGAACGTGTTACCGGGAAAAAACTTTCCGGCAAAGCCTCAAGAGGGATTATCCACCTTATTAATTCCGGCTCAACGACCCTTGATGCCACCGGTCAGCAGAAGAATAACGGTGAATCAATAATGAAACCGTTCTGGGAGATATCAGAGGCTGAAGCACAAGCATGTTTGGATGCCACAGATTGGGCTCCTGCCGATCTTGGATACTTCCGCGGAGGCGGATACTCATCCCATTTCAAAACCGAGGGAGAGATGCCTGTAACGATGAGTCGTGTAAATCTGGTGAAAGGCTTGGGTCCGGTGCTTCAAATTGCAGAAGGATGGACTATCGATCTGCCGGACGAGGTTCATGCAACGTTGGATCAACGTACGAATCCGACCTGGCCAACCACTTGGTTTGCTCCTCGTCTGAACGGAGAAGGAGCCTTCGCCGATGTTTACAGTGTAATGGCAAACTGGGGTGCAAACCATGGAGCTATCAGTTATGGGCACATTGGTGCTGATCTGATTTCGTTGGCTGCCATGCTGAGGATTCCTGTCTGTATGCACAATGTAGAGGATCGTAAGATTTTCCGTCCTGCTGCATGGAGTGCATTTGGAATGGATAAAGAGGGTTCCGACTATCGTGCTTGCGATACTTATGGGCCGCTTTACGGTAAAACAAAATAGTTGAATATAAATGAGGTCGTCTTTTTGGATAGCCTCAATAGAAACTTTATACCATAATTGGGTAGAGGCGCCAGACATGGCGTCTCTACAATGCCTTGCGTTCCATTTATTGAAACATCTGTGCTTTCTCACCGTAAAATCAAAAAAATGATGGTTTGAGTGTGAAAAGGAGGAATTCCATTTTTTCGAAAGAGGTAGTATTAAAAGACTATTTTACGGTCTATCTTAGCAGACAGCTTAGTATTTTGGGTCGGAAAGAGGTGCACTTAGGCAAGGCGCCTTTTGGTATTTTTGGCGACGGGAAAGAATTAGCTCAAATTGCTTATGTGAAAAGCTACTGTGATGGTGACTGGCGTTCAGGATACTACCGCGATCAGACGTTTTTATTGGCGGCTGGTATGATGACTCCAGTCGAATTCTTTGCCCAATTGTACGGTGATACCAGTCGCGAAAATAATCCTTCTACAGGAGGGAGAAATTTTAACAACCACCATTCTACAGCAAACAGAACAACTGTCGGCTCTTTTCTTAACGTTGCACAGATGAAAAATTCTGCTGCCGATCTCTCCCCAACTGCCGGACAAATACCCCGTTTGTTGGGATTGGCTCAGGCAACCAAGCTGGTACGTGAAAATCCTGAATTTGCAGAATATACGAAAAATCTTATTACCGGGAATGAGGTAGCATTCGGCTCCATTGGCGAATCGAGTACTTCAGAAGGAATGTTCTTCGAAAGCATTAATGCTGCCTGTGTGATGCAGGTACCTATGGTCATGGCAATCTGGGACAATGGGTTTGGCATAAGTGTTCCAGTCGATCTCCAAACGGCTAAAGGGAGTATATCCAAGGCATTGGAGGGTTTTAGGGCACAAGGTTCCGACAAAGGCTGTCTGATTTACCAATGCAAAGGATGGGATTATCCTTGTCTGGTCAAATCGTTTGAAGAAGGAATTGCCATCTGCCGGGAAAAGCACCAGCCGGTAATTTTTCATGTGGATGAACTCACGCAACCTTTGGGACATTCAACCTCCGGTTCACACGAACGTTATAAAACCAAAGAACGCTTGCAGTGGGAGCGGGATTTTGATGCAATTCTGAAATTTAAAGAGTGGATATTGGCTGAAGGCTATGGTGACTCAGATACTCTCGACCGACTGGAAGAGCAGGCCTTACTGGAAGCAAAGAATGCACGCGATAAAGCATGGATTAATTTTAAATCAGGTTTTGAAGCTGAACGCACGGGACTGAAGGACATCACTGAAGCTATATCAAAACTGTATGCTCCGCTATCAAACAAAAAGTGGGAACTTAATGAATTGTTAAAGGCTTCTTATCCAAATAGAAAGGATCTCCTCCGATTTGCGCACGCACTGTCAAGATTAATTTCAAATGTTTCAATACTGAACGAACAAAAATTACAACTTAACGAATGGATCCTATCGTCGGAGGCTATTGGAGCCAGGTTATTCAGAGAAGAGCACTATCCTGGTAAGGAGGAAGAACCTGCCGGGAAGGCTATAAAGGCAATCTATAAATCCCAACCCGAACTCATAACCGGCACCGAATTGCTAAACCGTAATTTTGATCAGCTATTTCAAGATCATCCCCTTTTACTGACTTTTGGCGAAGATACCGGTGTTTTGGGCGGTGTCAATCAGGAGACAAAAGGTCTGCAGGAGAAATATGGAGTTCACCGCGTTTTCGATACCGGGATCCGAGAAACTACCATCATCGGACAAGGCATTGGTCTGGCATTAAGGGGGTTTAAACCCATCGCAGAGATACAATACCTTGATTATCTCATTTATGCACTTCCTACACTGGCTGATGATCTGTCTACGTTGCATTATCGAACCTGCGGACGTCAGATTGCACCTCTTATTATACGTACCCGGGGTCACCAGTTGCAGGGAATGTGGCATTCCGGTTCGCCGATGAGCATGCTGCTTGGCTCAATGCGAGGAGTTCATCTTTGTGTCCCCAGGAACATGACGCAGGCTGCTGGTTTTTACAATATTCTGCTCAAAGGTTCCGAACCAGCCTTAGTAATAGAGCCATTGAAGGGCTATTATGTGCGGGAAAAACTGCCTGAAAACTTGGGGGAATATTGTGTTCCGCTTGGGGTGCCTGAGATTTTAATTCACGGAAGTGATTTAACCCTGGTGACGTATGGCTGGAACGTGACCATTGCCATGGAAGCAACCACAATCTTGAAATCCATGGCAATCTCGGTAGAGCTTATTGATGTTCAAACTCTTGCGCCTTTTGATACCGGACATGTAATTACTGAATCACTTCAGAAAACCAATCGGCTGGTTTTGTTAGATGAAGATGTTCCCGGAGGAGGAACAGGATATATGCTTCATAAGATTTTGGAACAGGAACAAGCTTTTTATGCCTTGGATGCACAGCCATTGGTCATTTCGGCCAAAGACCATCGCGGAGCTTACGGAACGGATGGGGAGTATTTTTCCAAACCAAATGTGGATTCGGTAGTAGAAGCTGTCTTAGGAATGATGGGAAAGGGCTGATTTCCTTGAAGACTCCCTTACAACCAGCGAAGTTTGAAATATCACCGTCTCTGCAAATGTCGGATCATCCCTCTTTTTGAAAAATAGTTCTGCGGCTTTGATTCCGATTTCCCTGGTAGGATGCACGATTGAAGTAAGCTCCGGCGAGGAGAAAGTCGCGTGAAATTCATCTGCAAAAGCAGCTAGGCCAATTTCTTCCGGAATTTTGATTCCCCTCTTTTTAAGCTCTTTCATCACCAGGAACATCATCATATCGTTGATTCCGAAAATGGCATCGGGCGGATGAGAAAGCGCAAGAAGATCGGTGGTAATTTGTTTCGCCTCATCAATCAGCATGTTACACGGTCGAAGCAGCTCAGGATCAAATTTCAAACCAACCGCTTTTAGTCCGGCAAGGTAACCTTCCTGGCGATCACGCGAAATGTTGAGGTGTGCAGGTCCGGAGATAAATGCAATCCGTTTGTATCCGCCTTCATGGAAATGGTTGACGATACAGGTTACCGCATCCTTGTTATCTATTTCAACACAGGGAACCAGTTCTGACAAACATACCCTGTCGAAGAAAACGAGCGGAATCTCATCATTGATTAACTGGAGAAAATGGTCGTACCGGTCGGTCTCTTTGCTTAAGCAGACGATCATTCCGTCGACTCTTGCCTTCAAGAGATTGGATACCGACTCGATCTCTTTGTCCATGGATTCATTAGAAGAGGCGAGGAGTATAAAATAACCCCGACTCTTGGCATATTCTTCAATTCCTGAGATAATTGAAGCGTAAAAATGCGTGACAAGATCAGGAACAATGACTCCGATCATGCGGGTCTCTTGTCTGAGCAAACCCATGGCCAGCGGATTTGGGGTATAGTTTCTTGCCAGTGCTAGTTCCTGAACCTTTCTTGTAATTTCCGGGCTGATATCGGGATGGTTTTTCAGAGCCCTCGAAACCGTTGATATAGAGATATTCAGTTCAGTGGCAAGATCTTTTAACGACAGATGCCTTTTGGCCATAAATTTTATTATAAATGATGGTTGAATCTACAACAAACCAGTTAAAGTGCCAAATCGGGAGGAATGTGGTTCAAAACATGTTCCGCAACATATTTTTATCTCCGCAAAGCTTTGCAAAGCATAAAACATTTGGCAAAACGGATTAGATTCGTGATTTTTGAGGACAATAACTAAAATTAAACCCCATAATTATTCCTGATTATATGAAAAGTACAAAAAAAGGTTTGTTTACTACTGAAGACGGAAGAAACCATGTTTTTATTTTCTTTCTGGTTGCGCTTCTTTTTACTTTGTGGGCCGTTGGTAATAGCTTGATAGATACCATGGATAAGCATTTTCAGGATTATTACCACCTCACAAAAGCAGATTCTGCCAATGTTCAGTTTTCCCATTATCTGGGCTATTTTTTCATGGCCTTACCTGCAGGTTGGTTTATTCATAAATTGGGTTATAAATGGGGGATTATTTTAGGTTTGAGCTTGGCGGCACTGGGTTGTCTGTGGTTTTATCCGGCCACCAAAATTGATGGATTTTGGGCGGTTCTCTTGGGCGTTTGCCTGGTTGCCATGGGTTTTTCATTCCTTGAAACTGTTGCCAATCCTTATACTACTGTTTTAGGAGATCCCAAATACGCAGCTTCCCGAATTAATTTGGCGCAGTCTTTCAATGCCATTGGCTGGCCAATTGCTCCGTATATCGGAGGGTTGTATTTTTACCATACCGACGTTGCACTCAGTGCGCAGCAAAATGCTGCCATAGCACATAAAACAATGTGGGTTCCTTATGTTGCGCTTGCGGTTATAATAATGATACTTATTGTAGCTTTTATTAAAAGCAAAATGCCTGATGTAATTGAAAATGAAAATATTAACAATGATTCCGGAGCGGAAACAGTCAAAATTGATGTGTTTGGTCAACAGAGTAGGTTGTCAACAATCCTCCTATATGTTTGTGCTATTTTGTTCAGTTTTGCATTGGGCATGATCTTCCGCTTCTTTGTTCAGTTGTTTTATATGGACAGGGAGACGCTTGCCAATCCTGAGGCTATGGTCACTCTAAACCATCTGCTAACCAGGGTATTCTATAGTGTCACCACTATTTTCGGTATAGTTTCAATAGTTTTTATTGCCCTTAAAAGGGAGAAGTTGATTCATAAAAACAGTATATGGTCGGCTCCGCACTTTACCGGTGCAACCATTGCCCAATTCCTTTATGTGGCAGCACAGGCTGGAATTTTCAGTTTCTTTATCAATTACATGGTTGAAGAAGTCCCGGCAATCGCTGAGAGCATGAAATCCAGTTGGTTCATTGGTGGCGAAAATGGCTCGATTCTAAGGGACGGAGCCTGGTTCCTTACCGAAAAAGGGGCAACATCGCTCATGTCGTGGATGGCTTTTCCATTATTCCTTATCGGCCGTTTTACCGGTTCCTTTATTTTAAGGGTTGCCAAAGCCCATACAATGCTTGGCCTGTATGCATTCATTAATGTGCTGTTAATGTTTTTAATTGTTGCTAAATTAGGCTGGGTATCAGTAGTTGCCGTTTTCTTAAGTTTTTTCTTTATGTCGATTATGTTCCCTACTATTTTCTCACTGGGTATTTTCGGACTAGGAGAACAATCAAAATTGGCGTCTTCGTTCATTGTAATGGCTATTATGGGAGGTGCTGTTTTGCCTAAGGTGATGGGTGCAATAGGCGATGCAGAAGGCATGTCGGCAGGATATATTGTCCCGGCTGTTTGCTTTTTGGTTATCGGACTGTATGGATTTTTCTGGACAAAACTCAGTGGTTCTCAAGGACTAAATGGAGTTAAGATTGGAACAGGTCATTAAGAATAAAAAACATGTTTAAAAACATTTTTTTTCGTCGCAAACCTTTGCGCAAACCTTTGCACTGTTCTGCTAATTTTTTCGCCTTGCAGGCATGATTTTTTAAGTCAATATTTGTATCGTCAAAACTATTAGCGAGTATGTTAAACATTCATTTACAGCGTTTTTAGTTTTTAGAATATTCATTGTATTACCTTAAAATTGAAAAGATGAAAAGGATTGTAGTAGCTGGAGCAGGTGGATTTATTGGTGGTCACCTGACAAAAAAATTACTGGAAATTGGTCATACCGTGCGTGCAGTTGATAAAAAGCCGCTGAATCAATGGTACCAGGTTCATGAAGGTGTTGATAATCTGGTTCTTGATTTGAACAGCAAGGAAAACTGCTATACTGCTCTGAACGGATACCACGAAGTATTTAACCTTGCTGCCGATATGGGTGGAATGGGTTTCATTGAAAAACACAAAGCTGAATGTATGCTTAGTGTTTTAATCAACACGCACCTTTTGATGGCTGCTAAAGATTTAGGTATCGACCGTTTCTTTTATGCCTCCTCTGCCTGTGTTTACAACGGAGACAAACAAATGGAGACCGACAATCCCGGACTGAAAGAATCGGATGCTTACCCTGCACAATCGGAAGATGGTTACGGATGGGAAAAGTTATTCTCAGAAAGAATGTGCCGTCACTTCCGCGAAGATTTCGGAATTAATACACGCGTTGCCCGTTTTCACAATGTTTACGGACCTCACGGAACCTGGGACGGTGGTCGCGAGAAAGCACCTGCTGCTATGTGCCGCAAAGTACTTGAAGCCGAATTATACGGCAAAGATGAGATTAACATTTGGGGCGACGGCGAACAAACCCGCAGTTTCATGTACATCACAGAATGTGTAGAGGGAATTCTGAAAATCATGTACAGCGATATTATTGAGCCAATGAACTTAGGCAGCTCAGAAATGGTTTCAATCAACCAATTAGTTGATATCGTTGAAAAAATTGCAGGACATAAGCTGAAGAGAACCTACGATTTGGATGCTCCCAAAGGTGTTCGCGGTCGCAACAGCGACAATACAATGATCCTTGATTTGTTGAAGTGGGAACCTACTTTACCGCTTGCAACAGGGATGAAAGAGACCTACGACTGGATTAAAATCCAGATGATCACTGGAAATAACAAGCATAACTAACTAATTATTGGCTATTCTCTCTTGGGCGGATAGCCAAATAGCTTATGAGCGATAAAAAAGTATTGGTAAGCGGATGTTACGACCTTCTTCATGCCGGACACATTGCCTTCTTTAAAACAGCATCACAATACGGAAAACTTTATGTAAGCATTGGCCAAGATGAAAATCTTTTCAGATTGAAAGGTAAGAAGCCTTATTTTTCTCAGGAGGAAAGGGTTTACATGGTTGCTGCCGTTAAATATGTAACCGAGGCTTTTGTGGCATCAGGTGATGGAATGCTCGATTTTGAGCAAGACATGAAGCGTATCAAACCCGATTATTTCGTGGTGAATTCAGACGGATTCACGGAAGGGAAAAAGCGTTTATGTAAAGAAAATAATGTCGAACTGATTGTGCTGGAAAGGATACCGGAAGAGGGTTTGCCGACCCGTTCCAGTTCGCAGTCGAAGAAAGATTTGAAATTCCCTTACAGACTATGTCTTGCAGGTGGATGGATGGATCAGCCATGGGTTTCGGAGGTTCACAGCGGATCATGTGTGGTAGCACAAATCTGGCCCGATTATGATTTCAACGACCGCTCCGGAATGGCTACCAGTTCGCGCAAAATTGCGCATGAATTATGGGGCGATAAGATTCCCGAAGGTGATCTTGAACGCAAAGCTAAGTTGCTTTTTGGAGCGGAGAATCCACCCGGATCATTCTATATATCAGGTTCGCAGGATCAGCTGGGGATTATGTTGCCCGGGGCAAATCGTTTGGATTATGACGGGAAATTTTGGCCCTGTAACATCGAATCAATAGTTGATGCCGAGACCTGTGACTGGTTATCAAAGGTTCTTTATCTCATCCCGCTGGCTCCCCGTCCCGAAGGATACAACCCACTGGTCGAAAAATACCTTACTGTCGAAAATGTCAGAGAACTCGGCATATCCGGCGACTTGTGCTGGGAGGGAATTGTTGAGAAAAATGTCAATAAACTAGGGGAAGGGATGAAGCGAACATTCCTTGCCTGGTGCAAAATGCTGCCCTACACAGTTCCCGACTGGGTTTTGACGGAAATGGAAACTAACTGGTTCCCTAATTATCCCGGAGCAATTACATCGGGCAGCGGTGGTGGATATGTGATCGTTGCCTCTGAGGATGAAGTGCCTGGAGGGATGAAAGTTAGAATAAAATATTAATCGTCATCATGAGCAAAAACTATTGTCTGATTATGGCCGGAGGCTCCGGAACACGTTTCTGGCCCAGAAGCCGAGTAAAAAAGCCAAAGCAATACCTTGGCATTTTTGGCGAGCTATCGTTACTCCAAGAGACGGTGCAACGGTTCGTTCGGTTTATTCCGGAAGAACTGATTTATGTGGTATCTGCCAGCGGACAAAAGGCTATACTGGAGGAACAAACAACCAATCTTCCTGCAAAAAATCTCATCTATGAACCGGTAGGAAAGAATACCCTGCCGGCAATTGGCCTGGCAGCGCTGACTATTTCCGAGAATGATCCGGATGGAATTATGATCGTTTCCCCTTCAGATCACCTCATCCAGAATGATGATCTTTTTAGGCAAACGATAGAATCTGCGACCCTTATCGCCGGTAAAACGGATGGGATCGTTACCATCGGTATCACGCCTAAATTTCCGGCTACCGGTTACGGGTACGTACAAACTTCTGAAGAAGTACTTTTGGGACAGCCAATTAAATCATTCTCTGTTCGGAAGTTTGTTGAAAAACCCGCTCTGGATGTTGCGAAAGAATACCTTCAACAAGGAGGGTTTTTCTGGAACAGCGGAATCTTTGTCTTTAAAGTATCAGTTTTTCTAGAAGCTGTGAAGCAGTTTGCTCCCGGATTGTTCGCAGATCTAATGTTGATCAAAGGATTTATTGGAACAGACGAGTACGAAACCAAACTGGATCAAATTTACAGGCAGATTGAATCCATTTCGATCGACTATGGTATCCTGGAAAAGGCAAAAAATGTATTTCTGGTTCAGGGCGACTTTGTCTGGAATGATCTTGGAAGTTGGGAGGAAGTATACAAATATGCCCCGAAAGATGAAAATCAGAATGCCCAAACAGGAGAAGTAATCTTCCTTGATACCAGAAATTCGTATGTCTCGGCAACGGATAGCCTCATTGCCGTCGTCGGACTTGATGATGTGATCGTAGTGCAGGAAGGAAATGCGATTCTGGTATGCAAACGCGATCGGGCTGAAGAGGTTAAATCGGTGGTTGGGGAAATTGCAAAGCGAAATCTGAATCAGTATCAATAGCTTATATTCGCTAAAAATGAAACGCAGAGAACTTTTGAAAACAACAGCAGCGCTTTCTGTCTCGCCCTTTATACCGGCGTGGGCAGGAGTAATGCCGGCCTCCCCGCACTTGCCCGCAGATCAACAGGCAAAAGATAATTTTTCTACTATTCCAAGATTTGATGATGGCCGGGATTGGTTTTTTGAGCGACGTTATGGAATGTTTGTGCACTGGGGCCTGTATTCCATTCCCGGCTGGCACGAACAACATCAATGGCGCGCCCGAGTTCCTCGCGCAGAATATATCAAATTGGCCGATCAGTGGAATCCAAAGAAATTTAATCCGGAAGAATGGCTCGATTTAATGGAAGATGCCGGGATGAAATACATTACCATCACCACGAAGCATCACGACGGATTTTGCCTTTGGGATACCAAACAAACTACGTTTAATACCATGAATACTCCTTATAAAAAGGACGTAATCGGATTGTTGTCGGATGCCTGCCACAAAAGAAAAATGCCGCTTTGTCTCTATTATTCTATTGCCGATTGGAATCACCCAAACTATCCAAATCAAGGTCGGCACCACGAACTGCCTCCTCAGCCACAGGATTCCCCCGATTGGGAAAAATACATGCTTTTCCTGAAAGAACAGGTTCGGGAGCTTTGTACCAACTATGGAGAAATCCACGGCTTTTGGTGGGACATGAACGTACCGGTTTACAAGGATCCTTCCGTGAATAATATGATCCGGAAACTGCAGCCAAAAGCCGTGATCAACAACCGCGGGTTTGACGAAGGCGATTTTGGAACTCCCGAACGTGATTTTGATAATTCAGCCGCAGAGACAAAAGGATTCGAAAAGCCGGTAGAAGCTTGTCAGTCAGTCGGTATGGAAAGCTGGGGCTACAAAAAGGATGAAGACTATTACACTGACCGTCATCTAATCAGTAGTATCGACAGGTATTTGGCGAGAGATGCCAATTATCTGCTGAATGTTGGCCCTACCGGTGAAGGCCTTATCCCACGGGAATCGGCGGCAATTTTGAAAAGAATCGGAAAATGGAAGGAAGCTGTTGATCAATCCTTTCAAAAGGTTAGTATTGACATGAATATGCTCAGTATACCAGGAGTTTATGTCACTAAACACGATCATACCCTGTTCGTCCATTTGAATAAGCCCATACTAGGAAATGGGATTAAACTTAAACCAATTAACGTTCTGCCTTCAAGGGCTACTTTGTTAAATACCGGAGAGCCAATCGATTGCGTCGTAAATCTATGTCCAAGCGATCATGCTTCGCAACTGCCTTATCTTCGTCTGCGTAATTTGCCTTCAAACGAGCTGGCAAACACCGTTCTGGTGGCGAAGCTCGAATTTGACAGACCTCTTGAACAAATTACTCAGGCAAAAATTTCAGAATCAAATATTGAATTGACTAAATAGTGGAAAATGAATAGTGGAAAATGAATAGTGAAAAATGAATCGTAAAAAATGAAAAATCAGATGGAAAAGAGAATTTATCGCTTTTTGAGGTTATCTTTTTTGTGTTTGGCAATTGGCATCCTGACAAGTTCCGGGTTAATGGCTCAAAAATTTGAGCCGACACTCGAATCTTTCAAGCAATACAAGTATCCTGAATGGTTTCGCGATGCCAAATTTGGTATCTGTGCACATTGGGGACCTCAGGCGGTTCCTCGCCAAGGTGACTGGTATGCACGAAAAATGTATGAATCGGATATCAAAGACCGGAAAACCAATTTACCTACCGGAAAGTCCAGCAATGAATACAAGTACCATGTTGAGCATTATGGTCATCCATCAAAATTTGGCTACAAAGACATTATTCCACTCTGGAAAGCCGAGCGATGGAATCCCGAACAACTGATGGCACTTTATAAAAAAGTAGGCGCAAAATATTTTGTCAGCATGGCAACTCATCACGATAATTTTTTCCTTTGGGACTCGAAAATTCACTTATGGAATTCGGTGAATATGGGACCTAAAAAGGATGTGGTCGGATTGTGGCAAAAAGCAGCAAAAAAGGAGGGATTGCGCTTTGGCGTATCCGAACATTTGGGTGCAAGTTATACCTGGTTTCAACCGAGCCACGGAGCTGACAGTTCGGGTCCTTTGGCTGGGGTTCCTTTTGATGGAGCCAATCCTGAATTTGAAGGATTATACCATCCTAAAACTGCAGCCGATGACTTTGGTTGGTTGACAACCAATCCGGAGAATCAGAAAAACTGGCTTTCATGCATCACCGAATTAATTGATAACTACCAACCTGACCTTGTTTACTCCGATAGTGAATTGCCATTTGGCGAAGTCGGAAGAACCATGCTGGCTCACTATTACAACCAAGATTTGGCAAAAAATGATGGTAAACTTGACGCAGTATACACCGCCAAACATCTCGCTTCCGAAGGTCGCTGGGTACAGGATTTAGAGCGGGGAGCAATGGATTCAATTAGTCCATATCCTTGGCAAACAGATACTTCAATCGGCGACTGGTATTACCGCACCGGACAGAAATACATGACAGGAACGCAGGTGATCCAAATGCTGGTGGATATTGTAAGCAAAAATGGAAACCTTTTGCTAAACGTCGTTCAGACGCCTGAAGGAGATCTTGAACAAGACGTAATGAATATTCTGAATGACATAGCTGCCTGGATACCTTCAAATGGTGAGGCAATTTACGGAACTCGTCCCTGGAAAATTTACGGAGAAGGCCCTACCGCGCTTAATAGCCAGGAAAAAGGTCGTTTCGGAGGCGTAAAAGATGTAAGGCCTTATGAATCAAAGGATATTCGATTCACTACCAAAGGAAATTCGCTGTATGTTTTGTGCATGGGAGTGCCAACTTCTGATATCAATATACTTTCACTGGGAAAAAATTCCAAGGTTTCAGCACAAGAAATCAGATCCGTTAAAATGCTTGGTAGTAATGACAAGCTTAAATGGAAGCAGGAATCAGGTGCATTGGTGATTACAAAACCATCGAAAATACCTGAATGGCCGGTTGTTACGTTTAAAATTGAATTCAAATAGGACTGGTAGAGACATGGCATGCCATGTCTGCATTTTAAAGAGACATGGCATGCCATGTCTCTACCAGTTTCACCCCAATCGAAAATCGAAAATCGAAAATCGAAAATTTCGCCAGATTGCTTATATCTTTGTCGAAAATTAATGAATCATGTTGAACACTTTGTTGCAGCATCGCACAATCCGAAAATATACAGACAAAGATATTTCTGAAGAGCTGCTGAACACCATTTTGGAAGCAGGCTGCAGAGCCTCGACAACCGGTAATATGCAGGTTTATAGTATTGTGGTTAACCGTGATGCAGCGATGAAAAAGGAACTGGCTGGTTGCCATTTCAATCAGCCGATGGTTCAAAATGCTCCTGTCGTTCTTACTTTTTGTGCGGACTTTAACCGATTCAATCTTTGGTGCAAACAGAATCAGGCCGAACCAGGCTTCGATAATTTCCTCTCTTTTTTTACAGCAGCCATTGATGCGTTACTCGTCGCGCAAAATGTGTGTGTGGCAGCAGAAAGCGATGGGCTTGGTATATGTTATCTGGGAACCACTACTTATCTGGCAGGGAAAATCATTGATATATTGCATCTTCCAAAGGGCGTGATCCCGGTTACGACCGTTACCCTGGGGTGGCCTGATGAGCATCCTGCCTTAGTAGATCGATTGCCTTTGGAGGCCATCGTACATAAGGAAACGTATCAGGATTATTCTTCCGAAGATATAGCCCGAATCTATTCATACAAAGAGTCCTTACCGGAATATCAAAAGTTTATTGAAGAAAACAATAAAACCTCACTGGCTCAGGTTTTTACAGATATCCGTTACAAAAAAGAAGACAATGTATATTTTTCAGGAATGCTATTAGAGGTTCTAAAACAACAAGGTTTTATGAACAATTAACCGCATGAAAATCAAGATTCAATATAAAATTGCACCCGGATATGAAGTCCTTGATCGTTGGATCAGAAATCTTCCAACCCATTTTTCACCTAACGGTATTTCTATTTACAAGGATCGAAATGAAGTAAAGCTTTTTGAAGAGCAAGGATTCCAATTGGTTGTTAAGTCTTTTAAGGTGCCTCACGTGGTGAATCGATTTGCCTATATTTACCTTCGAGGATCAAAAGCTGCCCGTTCCTATCAGAATGCACTAAAATTATTAAATTCAGGAATCTCAACCCCTTTACCTGTTGCATATTTGGAGTGTATTTCTGGAGGTATCTTAAAAGAAAGTTATTATGTCTCACTTAATTATATCCACAATTTCTCCTTACGTGATGTGCTGGACAATCTCATCCCTGATAAACAAAATATTCTTGCACAATGGGTTTATTTTACGTGGAGTCATTTACACAAGCAAGATATTTTTCACCTGGATTATTCTCCCGGAAATACACTAATTCGAAAAGAGGACGAGAATTACTCCTTTTCAATTGTTGATTTAAATAGAATGAAATTTTTGCCGATAAATTTCGAGAAAGGAATTCAGAATTTTCGTCAGCTGCATGCAGACGAAGAAACTATTCGGTTGATTGCCTCTGAATATGCCGCATTATGCGATAAGCCCAAGGAGATTGCTATTGAATTATTGCTGAAATACGATCGAAGTAATAAAGCCTTTCGCCGGAGGAAAGGCAATTTTCATAAATTATTCACGCCGTAGGTGCGACCTTTTGTGATCGTTCGCCCCTAATTCTTCGGCCTCAGCACATCCAGCTTTACCAACGTATTATAAACATCCTGAGCTTTGATTAGTTCCATACATCTCAGTGTTGGATAGATACAGGGTTTCCCTCCAAAAACAGAACAGGGTCGACAAGTCAAAATACCCTCAGGAGGTTGAATATGATACTCGGCAGGTTGGCCAATAGCAGAGAATCCAAAAGCAGGATGCGTGCCACCCCAGATAGAAATGGTTTTGACACCTGAGAGCGAGGCCAAGTGCATGTTGGACGAGTCCATCGCAACCATCAGGTCAAGCATTCGGATCATCGCTATTTCCTCCGACAGCGTAAATTTTCCGGCCACTAGGTGCACGTTTTCGCCATGCTGCTCGAGTTTTTTGAGCAGTTTCAACTCTTTTTCACCTCCTCCAAAAAGAAAAAATACAGCTTTGTGGTTTTGGTTTATCAGTGTAATCAATTCTTTGAAATTTTCTAGTCCCCAGATTTTTGGTTCCGTATTTGCAAATGGGGAAAGTCCAATTTTAAGGTATCCTACCTCAGGTAATTTTCCTATCATATAGCTTCGTGCACTTTGATATGCCTCCGTTGCATAATCAATATAAGGTGCTTTCCCAATTTGAGCTGAGATACCTGCCTTCCGAAAAGTCTCTACATACCGTTGGATCGAATGTTTTAAAAATGTGATTTTTTTTGTCTTTATCAATCGGTTTTTCTCTTTTCTTCCTTTATCAATAGCGTGAACACGTATGCCACTCATCCTAAAAAAGAAGGAGACTATTTTGGTTCGTAGTACCGAATGAAGATCCACTACTTCTTCGAAATCTCCCAGCTTCCTTAAATCCCTATACAAACGATAAAGGCCTGGTAACCCCTTGTGTTTGCCTTCGAGATCTGGAAAATATAGTTTTAAACGAGGTATTCCGAAAAAGAAAGGCGCAAAAAAAGGCCTGGTTACCAAGGTGATCTGTAATGCACTATCGTTTTCTAATACGTTGCGGATTATCGGTACGGTAAGGGCCACGTCGCCCATAGCTGAAAGTCGGAATACTAGTATTTTTTTCAATTTGGTAATTTTGTGTTAAAAATACTTCAAGTACTTAAAATTTGGAGTACTTAAAGTTTGGAGTTCCTCGGATTCCAATAACTTTAGTCAAATGAAGTACTTTGAGTACATCTTATTTATATTCCTCGTAACTCTTCTCTTCGAAAAGCATGGAACCTGTTACTTCGTTGATTTTACGCTTAACATTAGAGCGTTCATCGTTGATAAAGTAGATGGAACGGGCTGTTTGAACAAAATCGTCTCCAAATTCTTTATCCCGTTCCAAGTCACGAATATGATCCTCAATTTCCCATAAACGGGTGTTTATTTCATACAATTGACGGTAAAGAGGATTTGATTTGTTCAAAATTAATCTCAACGCCTCCTCCACAACAAGGTATTCGTTTCTAAGATTCGTCAGTTTGGCTTCGTCTTTTATCCGCTCCAGCTTTATCTCAATAATAGTAAGTTTATCCGCAATTTCACCGTTGGACACTTCAATTTTCATGGTCTGAATTTTGGTCAAAAGTAGCAATTAAAACTTTTTCTGATGCGGCTATTGTTTTCTGAATACATCACGGGCAGATCCTTGTGCTGTCGACATAATCAACAGATCATCTATATTCACATGTGCCGGACGGGTTATCAAGAACAAGATTGTTTCTGCAATATCTATCGGAGATAAAGGGGTAAATCCTTTGTACACATTTTTGGCACGCTCATCATCGCCTTTGAATCGAACTTTTGAAAATTCGGTATCAACCATTCCAGGTTCAATGGTTCCAACTTTGATTCCATAAGGCAGTAATTCTATACGCATCGCATGCGAGATGGCCTGAACCGCATGTTTCGTTCCGCAATATACACCGCCCATTGGGTAGGACTCTCTGCCGGCAACAGAAGAAATGTTGATGATATGACCGGTTTTCCGCTCTTTCATCCAGGGAGTTACTGTCCTTATCATGTATAATAACCCCTTTACGTTTGTGTCAATCATTCTTTCCCAGTCGTCAATTTCACCATTGTCAACCGTATCCAATCCAACGGCTAATCCAGCATTGTTTATTAATACATCCACAGCTTTCCAAGTATTTGTTAACGAGTTAAGTGCACTCTGAACCTGCTCCAGATCCCGCACATCAAAACATAAGAGCAGACATTGAATTTTATATTTTAACTTTAGCTCGTGTTCAAGCTCTACTAGACGTTTATTCCTTCTGCCTGTTAGAATTAAGTCGAATCCGTTGGCAGCCAGTAGATTGGCAGTAGCAGCTCCAATTCCTGAAGTTGCCCCAGTGATGAGTGCAATTTTTGACATCTTTCTTTGTTTTAGAGGAAGCTAATATAGAAAAAAGGAGTGTCTATTTAAGGCGACCAGGTAAAAATATTCACATTTGATTGTGAATTAGTCTAAGTGGCTATTTCAACGAATCAATTATCTTTGTCAAAAAATAGAACTGCCATGAGTGAAAACAGTCCAAAACCTTTTACGATAGATCAGATTGCCGAACCGGAAGACCTTCAAAGTGTCATCTATTCGATGTTAGCAATTCCACATCTTTCTCCAGTCAACATTTTCAATGAGGTTGCAGCTCCTGATCTGGATCCGTCTCAAATGGGTATTGACAATACGGACGACTCCGGTATCTTTCAAATTGATGAAGAGGAGAAATTTTATTCTCTCACAATTTATGCGGATCACCGTCGGCTCGCTGTAGATCCTTATGCTGCCGCTGAAATTTTGGTAGCCAAGGCCGTTCGCCGATTAGTGAGCTATGGCGCAGTACCTGTTGCTATAAGTAGTTTCATGAATCATGTTGAGTTCGCCAATCCAATCGCACAAGAAATGGTGATGGCCGCCCGTCTGGGTTTAGACACTGCTGCGAAAAGTTTCAATCTTAAGTTTTCTCAACGAAAATTGCATTATGATTATTCGGGCGACGAAGGATTTGTTCCACCAACGTTGATTATAAGCCTTTTTGGGAAACTTAAAAGCAGGGATCAGCTTCTTTTGCCTAAATTCAGGAAAAAGGGCGACAATTTGTTACTTGTTGGTAGGTCGCACAACGATATAAATGCTTCCGAATATTTGGATTTTTACCACGAAATAAAAGATTGGCCACTCATGAAATTTAACCTCGGTGTCGAAAGTCGACTGACTGAGGTAATGGAGGAGGTGATAAAAAATGATTTAGTGATTTCCTGCAGTCCGGTTGGTATTGGAGGTTTGTTTTTCACGCTGTTGCGGAATGCTTTACCCAACGACCTTGGCTTCGACATCACTACGGATGCCGAAATCAGAAGTGATGCTTTCCTCTTCGGCGAGTCGATGGGGAGATTTGTGGTTACTGTTTCCAAAGAAAAAGAGGATGCGTTTGTCGATTATCTTTTCGATAGGAAAATCCCTGTTATGACCCTTGGTCACGTTACAAAAGGCGAAATAAGAATAGATGACCAATCCATGGGTTTTGTCGATAAAGGATTGGTAAGCGAATTATTAGATGATCTTGATGAGTGAAATAAAACCCTACCGGGATTCTACTGCCGGGAAAAAGGAGCAGATTGCTACCATGTTCGACCGGATTGCTCCTAAATATGATTTTCTAAATCATACTCTTTCTTTCGGCATTGATAAATTGTGGCGCAGAAGAGCAATTAAGTTAATATCGGATTGCGCGCCGGAAACTATCCTTGATGTTGCAACCGGAACAGGAGATTTTGCCATCGCTGCGCTGAAATCCGGGGCAAAGAAAATAACCGGGATTGATATATCCAAAGAGATGGTGGCAATTGGTAAGGAAAAGATCAGTAAGATGGGACTTGCCGATAAAATTACCCTGACAACCGGCGACTCGGAAGCAATTCAATTTCCGGATGAGACTTTTGATGTGGCAACGGTAGCATTTGGAGTACGAAATTTTGAAAATCTCGGACGTGGTTTAGACGAACTTTTCAGGGTACTTAAGCGTGGAGGAACACTCTGTGTTTTAGAATTTTCAAATCCACGTAATCCAATTATACGATTTGGCTACAGGTTTTATTCCAAGAATCTGATGCCTTGGTTCGGAAAACTGGTCTCCGGCGACGCTTCAGCCTATACCTATTTGCCTGAATCAGTTGCGGAATTTCCTGACGGAGAAAAATTCATTACATTTATGAAAAATTCTGGATATGTTCAATTACGCGAATACAGGCTTACATTCGGTATTGCAACCATTTACATAGGTAAAAAAGGATAAAGGATGAAGTAGGGGCGACCCCTTGTGGTCGTCCGAAAAATTTTGAATTTATTTATGAAAAATAGAGGAAACATACTATTTGTCCTATTTCTACTTCTTTCCTTGGGAGCAGCAAATCCTTTGTCTGCCCAATTAACAAAGGATGAAAACCTTTCACGGTTCGATGATCGGGTACTTCATTTTGGTTTTTATCTGGGCATCAATACCATGGATTATCGTTTCAGCCACTATAATGATGTCATGCAAAATCCGGTATTTAATAATATTGACAATCAAACATTTGCGCAAAATGCCGAAAAATATTACAATGGAGTTCATTCTTTTCGGGTCGAATGCTTTCCTCCAAAACCTGGGTTTACCGTTGGAGGAGTTGTTAATTTGCGCATGAACAGGGTGATAGATTTTCGTTTTACACCTGGTATGTCATTAGGAGTTAGGCAGTTGGTGTTTTCTGAAAATATCGCACAAAATATAAGAGATGCAAAACCAATACTTTATAACGGTCTTGATTATGATCATTACCGAACTACTCCTTCTGCTTACATCGACTTCCCGTTAGGTTTTAGATACAAAGGGAACAGGTTTGGGAATCTGAGACCTTATATTTATGGTGGTGGTGCATACAGAAGAGATCTTGAGAACAAAAGGATCTCCGAGAGTGTAGTTCATCTAAAAAGAAATGGTTATTACGCTGAAGTTGCTTTCGGTTTGGATACCTACTTTCCATTCTTCCGGTTCACCGGTGAATTCAAGTTCTCCTATGGGTTGAATAATTTAATTAAACACGATACTAATTCAGAACTTACTCCAATTTTGCCCTATTATGGATATGTGTTGGATAAGCTGAATTCTAATATCTTTACGCTGATTTTTTATTTTGAATAGACTACTACTATTGTATTTTGAAAAAGGAACTCAATTTAGCTGTCACACCTTCCGAGGCAGGTGAGCCAGAAAGACTTAAAGGAGTTGTTTCCGTTGCTTTAAAGATTGATATCGATCGGATTTATCAGATTAGAATTATTCGTCATTCCATTGACGCAAGGAACGCACGGATCCGTATAAATCTTTCTCTGGAGATTTATATCGATGAGAAACCAGCACAAATCAGTAAGCCTCATTTTGATTACCACTACGTTGGAAACAAAAATCCGGTGGTAATTGTCGGTGCCGGTCCTGCCGGATTATTTGCTGCATTGCATTTAATAGAGCTTGGCTTCAAACCCATCATTCTCGAGCGCGGGAAACAGGTTGGCGACCGCAAAAGGGATATTGCAGCCATCCATGGAGAGCACGTGATCAATCCGGATTCTAACTACGGGTATGGCGAGGGTGGGGCAGGAACCTTTTCAGATGGTAAACTTTATACCCGATCCAAAAAAAGAGGTGATGTACGGAAAATACTGGAAGTCCTTAATTTTCATGGTGCCCAGGATGAAATATTGGTAGAGGCACATCCTCATATTGGTACAAATGTGCTGCCAAAGGTCATTGGCGCAATACGTGATACGATCATAAAAGCCGGTGGCGAGTATCATTTTAATTCCAGAGTAACCGATTTAATCATACAAAATAATCGCGCCAAGGGTGTCGTTCTCCAAAATGGCGATAAAGTGGAAGGAGTGGCTGTTGTCTTAGCTACCGGACATTCTGCGAGGGATATTTACTATATTTTACAAAGAAACAAGATTGAACTGGAGGCCAAAACATTCGCGCTTGGAGTTCGAGTTGAACATCCACAAGAACTAATCGATAAAATTCAATACCACGGCACAAATCGAGGAAATTATCTTCCGCCTGCAACTTACACCATGGTCGAACAGGTTGGGGATCGTGGCGTTTACTCCTTTTGCATGTGCCCCGGGGGTGTGGTCGTTCCTTCCGCAACGGCTCCGGGCGAGTTAGTTGTTAACGGAATGTCACCCTCTCATCGGGGAGGTAAATTTGCCAATTCCGGTATGGTAACCGAGATTAGGATGGAAGACATCCCAAAGGAATTTCAAAAGTTTGGGCTGTTTGCCGGACTAGAGTTTCAGCAGTCAGTAGAGCGAAATTGCTTCCAGGCAGCGGGTGAAAGTCAGCTGGCTCCTGCCCAAAGATTGGCAGATTTTGTGAATAATCGTCGTTCCTCCTCACTACCGGAAACCTCTTACAGACCAGGAATTTCGTCTTCAAACATGGGCGACTGGCTGCCACACTTTGTTACAGCCAGATTGAGAGAGGGATTACATAAAATGGGTAGAAAAAGCAATGGATACCTCACAAATGAGGCTATTGTGCTCGGAACTGAGAGTAGAACTTCCTCTCCTTTGCGCATTCCGAGGTCTGATGAGACCTTAGAACAACTGCAAATCAAAGGACTTTTCCCCTGCGGAGAAGGTTCAGGCTACGCCGGAGGCATTGTCTCTTCAGCAGTGGATGGTGAACGTGTGGCCGAGATGATTGGGAAAATGTTTAAGTGAATCGCGAAAATAGCAAAGTGTAATTTGAGATTTTCATCCATCCCAAAATTGAATCCCTCTAATATTCAATAGCTGCGTATTTCAAAATCGAAAATCGAAAATTAAAATATGATTCTCCTGCGAAATTCTGCGCAGACTATCGCTGCCGAAACCGCCACATTCAATGATTCGGGTACGTGGTTTCCTTGAGGGAAGGTAGGAATCGAAATTTTCTTCGTTAAATAGCGTTCTAATCCTGAGGAGATACCGCTTCCTTCACTACCCAAAACAATTAGGGCATGCGAAGAGAGATCTGCCTGATACAAATTTTCCCCATCCATGTAAGTTCCGTAAATCGGGAATTTCTTTGTTGCAGCTTGCTTAAATAACTCAGATAATTCCAGATAATGAACTCTTACCCTTGCGATTGCCCCCATTGTTGACTGCACGCATTTGGAATTGTAATTGTCGACGCAGTTTACGGAACAATAGATATTCTTTATTCCAAACCAATCCGCTAATCGAATAATCGTGCCCAAATTTCCCGGATCCTGAAGGCCGTCCAATACCAGATTGAGACCGCTGAAATTAAGGATGTCAACTTCCTGGTAAGTTGGTATCTTAAATAGAGCCAGCATGTTAGAAGGTGTCTTGAAGGCAGACATTCGCTCCATATCTTTCGAAGATATTTGAAGAGACTTTTCAACAATGAACTTATCCAGTGAAGAGACTGCAACTTTATCCGTGAAATACAAATGAGACAAGGCAAGGGTTGTCTTAAGAAGATCTGAAACTATTTTTTCTCCCTCCGCGACAAATAATCCATTTTCATCACGTCTCTTTTTTTGTGCCAGAGAACGAACTAGTTCAATATTTTGTTTTGATAACATATACAGCGAATCAGTTAATATCCCAAAAATAATCCATTTTTAATTAGCAGGGTTGATTATCTTTGTTTTAGTTTTAAATACATTATTTTGAAGTGTTTTCGATTACATAGTTTGGTTATTGCAGGTTCCCTCCTGCTTTTATTTTTGTTAGCAGGATGTCAGACAAATAGGTACATCCCTGATAATGCATATCTGCTTTCAAAGGTGAAAATTCAGATAGATAAGAAAACCATTGATAAAAATGCACTAAAGAGTTACCAGAAACAGAAACCGAATACCAGGATTTTTGGATTTTGGAAATTTCACCTCGGTTTATACAATCTGTCCAACATTAAAAAGGAAAATGATTGGCTAAAAAGGATTGGAGAAGCTCCTGTCATTTACGATGAATATTTAACAGTTAAAACAAAAGAGGAATTCAAGCGATTTCTGCAGAATAAAGGATATTATAATGCTGAGATTAGGGACAGTATCACATTAAAAACAAATGGCAGAGCGGAAGTTTATTACTACATAACAACCAATCAACCATACATGATTCAAACGTATCATATTGATATCAAGGATGATTCATTGAGACTCTTATTGGATAAACCGGATAAAGAGAGTCTTATAAAGCCAAATTCCCTCTTTGATGCTGACATGCTTAGTCTGGAAAGTCAGCGGCTGCTTCGGAAATTGCAGAATGAAGGATATTACAAATCGACAAAGAATATTTTTTATTATGAAGCGGATTCGACAAAAATGGGGCATGGGGTCGATTTGAAATTGGTGGTTGAAACGGGAAGTCAGGGAGATACACTGCACGTTTCATCGAAGACTAATTTGGAAAAATATTCCTTTCGCAATTTTTATTATCTCAACGAGAAGGAAATGCAGAGTTCTATATTCTCTACTGATGCCGGATTGGATGACACAAAAATGGACACCGTACAAATTGGTCATCACTTCTTTATTTACAAAGGCAGACAAAGGTTAAAGCCAGATCTACTGATGAATGCTAATCATTTGGCAGACAAAGAATTCTATAGCATTGACATGGTGGATAGAACCTACAACGAGTTTTTCACCTCCCGACTGTTTAAATTGATAAATATTCGGTTCGTCGAAACTGGTCAAAGAGACTCATCAGGTAATCCAATGCTCGACTGTTATATCCAACTTACCCCAGGAATGAATCAATCGTATAGTGCAAGTATTGAAGGAACGAACTCTTTGGGAAATTTTGGAGTGGCCGGGAACTTGGGATATCAGCATAAGAATCTTTTTAGAGGAGGTGAAATATTCGACCTTCAGTTTCTCGCAGGTACACAGAAACAAAGCTATGGCTCAAAAGATTCAATTACGACATTCAATTCCCGAGAGAGTGGAATTGATGCGAAAATTACTGTCCCAAAATTTATTGCACCATTTTTTCGGGTGAATTTCTTTAAATATTCTACTCCTCAAACTTTTTTTAATGTTTCGTATAATTACCAAAAAACGCCCGATTATAACAGAACCATCGCTCGTTCTGCTTTTGGATATCAATGGAAATCCTCCAATTTTACAACACACAGAATTAACATTATTGATCTGAATCTGGTCAAGATGTTTGCGCTCAACGCTGCCTTTTTAAGCAGTATTGAAAATTTGTATATTCAAAGTTCGTACGTTGATCACTCAATTACGGCACTAAATTATTCATACACGTATAGTACACAGACGCCTAAAAAGTCAGATTATAAGGTAATCAAAGCGACCATTGAAACCGCCGGTAATATGCTTTACGGCATCGCCAAAACCCTCAATCGACCAAAATATATTTCGGCGGGGGGAAATCTTAACCAATATTATTTTTTGAATACTCCATTTGCGCAATATATTAAGTTTGAATTGGAGTACCGCAGAGGCTGGATGGACGGTAAATACAACGGTTTTGCTGTCAGAGCCTACGGAGGGGCAGCTTTTGCTTATGGTAATTCAGATCAGATACCCTTCGAACGCAAATTTTTCACTGGCGGAGCCAACGGTATCCGGGCTTGGCCTATCAGGACTCTTGGTCCGGGATCCTATCAATCCAAACCAACAGAGTTTCCAAACCAATCGGGAGACCTAAGGTTGGAAGCAAATGCAGAGTATCGTTTCAGACTCGTTGGATCGCTGGAAGGAGCCGTCTTTATGGACATGGGAAATATATGGTCCGTAAAAGACAATCGTCCAGGCACTGAGTTTAAGCTAAACAGCTTCTACAAGGAGATCGCACTTGGTTCTGGTCTTGGACTTCGCTACGATTTCACTTATATCATTCTTCGGCTTGATTTAGGGATAAAAATACATAATCCATCCTTACCTGAAGGAGTACGCTGGATTTCACCGGGTAATTATTTTCAAAAAGAAAACCAAAACGTCGTCTTTGCGATTGGATATCCATTTTAAATAAATTCTCACAGATTCTTCTTTCTCGACAAAATGGGTTAACTTTTGTTTGAAAACTGTCTCAACATGATTTTTAAACAAATTCGCGATTTTTTCATTTTTACACATAAAGAGCGGAATGGCTTGTTGTTGTTAATAGTAATCCTATTATTAACTATTTATTTGGATTTATACCTCCCATTATTGATACCCCAAAAGGTGTATGATGTTGCCGATTGGGAAACTAAAACGGATAAATATTATTCTCCAGCTTCTGAAAAAATGGAGGCAATTGAAGAAAAATTTAGCGGAGTTTTTGACCCTAATAAGGTTGAATTAAAAGTGTTGCTCCAATGCGGTGTTCCTAAAGGGATCGCACTAAACTGGATAAAATACATCCAAAAAGGAGGGAAATTTTATAAGAAGTTGGAGGTCATGAAATTATATGGAATGACAGAACCTCTTTTTGATAAAATTGAAAATTTTTTGGAAATTCCTGCAAAAATTACCTTACCAAAAGCTAAGACGGATTATGCCAATCAGAGGAAGCCCGCATTTCCTGGATATATTAAGAAGGATTCCCTTTGGAAATCTCGGTATAAAGAGAAGAAAGACTTACCAATTATTACGGTTGGAATAAATGCAGCCGATTCTTCACAATTGGAAGCGCTTCCCGGAATCGGCTCTGTTTTTGCCTCCAGAATTATCAAATACAGAAGACTTCTTGGAGGTTTTTACGATGTGGCACAACTAAAAGAAATTTATGGTATGTCGGAAGAATTGTGGGCTAGATTCTCACCTCGGCTTTACGCTGATAACGGTGAGCTGAAAAAGCTTGATATCAACTTCCAATCGTTGACAGAATTAGGACGTCATCCATACATCGGTTTTAAGCAAGCAAAGAAAATAATACGAATCAGAGATAAAAACGGAAAATTTATGAGGATAGATGAGCTGGCACCTTTATTTTCAGCTGATTCATTAAAACGGTTAGTCCCATACCTTTTGTTTGAAGTGCACGAACCTTGATTTTTTTACTGTTTTTTATAAATTTACATTCATCTCTTGTTTGTATCAAGGAATATTTCTAAATTTGCGACCCGAAAAGACAAAGAACAAAGTTAAAAATTTACGTATGATTGTTATTCCTATCAAAGACGGTGAGAACATTGAAAGAGCGCTGAAACGTTTCAAAAGAAAATTTGAAAAGACAGGTGCAGTGAAAGAACTTCGTGGCCGTCAAGCCTTTGAAAAACCTTCGATTACTCGTCGTACTGAGATCAAGAAGGCTATTTATATTGAGCAATTACAGCGATCAGAAGATAATTGAGAATTTTTGCCGAAAATCGTAGGCGTAAGGAAATAATTTAGTAAATTCCTTCCGATTTCAATTTTCGCTTGGATGCAATATCTCGAACAATTTCTCGATTTTTTAAAATACGAAAAGCGGTACTCCGAACATACGGTTACTGCCTATGAGAAAGACCTCGACCAATTCATACTATTTGGTAATGAAATGGTTGAGGATTTTTGTTTCGTTGAGGTTGATTATCATTTAATCCGGCAATGGGTAATTTCCTTGATGGATCAAGGAATTAAAGCAGTAAGCGTAAAGCGAAAAATTTCGACCTTGCGATCGCTTTATAAATTCTTATTGCGAGAGGGATTGATGAAAAAAAATCCGACAGAGCTAGTGAATATACCTCGAAGCGGTAAGAAATTACCGCATTTTGTTCAGGAGAAAGAGATGAATCAGCTTTTGGATACCTCCTTTTTCTCAGAAGAATTTACAGGTTTAAGAGATAAAGCGATTCTTTCCCTTTTTTATGGTACCGGAATGCGTCTTGCAGAGTTAAAAGGGATTCGGCTGGTCGATTTAAATCTGGATGAACGATGCGTAAAAGTACTTGGGAAAAGGAACAAAGAGCGGATAATTCCGTATCCTTTAGAAATACGAATGGATCTGATCAATTACATAAAAGTTAGAAATGAGCTTTTCGGGAATTTGAACAGTTATCTTTTTTTAACTGATAAAGGAGAACAGGCTTATGACAAACTTCTTTACAGGATTGTTCATAAATATTTAAGTTTAGTTACTACCATGGAGAAACGCAGCCCACATATCTTACGGCATTCTTATGCTACTCATCTCCTGAACCGTGGAGCAGATTTGAATGCAATAAAAGAACTTTTGGGTCATGCCAGCTTGGCTGCAACGCAGGTCTACACCCACACTTCATTTGAAAAGTTAAAGAAAATATACAACCAAGCTCATCCAAGAGCTTAAAATAAAGGAGGAACGATTATGGACATAAAAGTACAAACTGTTCATTTTAAAGCCGATCAAAAATTGATTGACTTTTGTGAAAAACGCTTAAACAAATTAGATCAATTTTTTGACAGTGTCATCGGGGCAGAAGTAATGTTGAAGCTCGAAAAAGACGAAGAGCGGGAGAATAAAGTGAGCGAAATCAAACTTTCTGTTCCTGCTAACGATCCTTTGTTTGCCAAAAAGCAGGCAAAAACTTTCGAAGAGGCGATAGATCTTACCGTAGATGCGTTGAAAAAACAGATGGAAAAATACAAAACAAAAACCAATAACAAATAATAAAAAAAAAAGTCGACTGATTTGATTTTAAGAAAAAAAAATAGTTTAAATTTGCAAACCATTTTTGAAGAGTAAAATCAGATAAAATGGTTTGCTTAATAAGCGGGAGTAGCTCAGTTGATAGAGCATTAGCCTTCCAAGCTGAGGGTCGCGGGTTTGAGTCCCGTCTCCCGCTCCATTTGCTTAAAAATTCTTAGTGAGGAACTGCTAAGATCACAATGGTTGTGAGTGTCTAGCTCGCAGCCTATTAGTTTGAAAAGAGATTGATGAATTAAATATATAACTAAATTAAAATTATTTATTATGGCTAAAGCACATTATGACAGGTCAAAACCCCACGTAAACATTGGGACTATTGGTCACGTTGACCACGGAAAAACTACTCTTACTTCTGCTATTACAATGGTATTGAATAAGAAAGGTCTTTGCGACATTAAATCATTCGATTCCATTGATAATGCTCCTGAAGAAAAAGAGCGTGGTATTACAATTAATACGGCTCACGTAGAGTATGCAACAATGAATCGTCACTATGCTCACGTAGACTGCCCAGGACACGCTGACTACGTTAAAAACATGGTTACTGGTGCTGCCCAGATGGACGGTGCAATCATTGTAGTAGCTGCAACAGACGGACCTATGCCACAAACACGCGAGCACATCCTGCTTGCACGTCAGGTAAACGTTCCTCGTTTGGTTGTTTTCATGAACAAAGTTGATATGGTTGAAGATCCTGAAATCCTCGAATTGGTTGAGATGGAAATTCGTGACCTTCTTTCTTTCTATGATTTCGATGGCGACAATACACCTGTTATTCAGGGTTCTGCTTTAGGTGCATTGAATGGTGAGCCACAGTGGGAAGATAAAGTTATGGAACTGATGGATGCAGTTGATAGCTGGATTCCAATTCCTCCTCGTGATGTTGACAAACCATTCCTGATGCCGGTTGAAGACGTATTCTCGATCACAGGTCGTGGAACAGTTGCTACAGGTCGTATTGAAATGGGCAAAATCCATACAGGAGACGAGATCGAATTGATTGGTCTGGGCGCTGAAAACCGCAAAACAATCTGTACTGGTGTTGAGATGTTCCGTAAGATTCTTGATGACGGACAAGCTGGTGACAACGTAGGATTGTTGCTTCGTGGTGTTGACAAAAAGGAGATCAAAAGAGGTATGATCCTTGCAAAAACAGGTTCTATTACTCCTCACACTACTTTCAAAGCTGAGGTTTATATCCTTAAGAAAGAAGAAGGTGGACGTCATACTCCATTCCACAACAAATATCGTCCACAGTTCTATATCCGTACATTGGATATCACTGGCGAGATCAACTTACCTGAAGGAACAGAAATGATTCTTCCCGGTGACAACGTTACAATCACCGTTGAATTGATCTATCCTGTTGCGCTGAACTTGGGTCTACGTTTCGCTATCCGCGAAGGTGGTCGTACAGTTGGTGCTGGTCAGGTAACTGAGATTTTAAAATAAGAAGAGGTAATTCACTTCAAATAAATAGTCTCGGACTTTGGTTCGGGACTATTCTAACGGATAGCTTGTCGGAAGCAATGGTAAGTTCGACTCTTCCTATCCGACATAAAAAATTATATTCTCATGAAATTAACGAATTATTTCACAGAATCCTACACCGAACTCGTTCAGAAGGTCTCCTGGCCAACATGGACTGAGTTACGAGGTAGTGCTGTAGTCGTATTAG